>NZ_JAFCAC010000053.1:0-131996 GCF_018588165.1 Thermoanaerobacter sp. CM-CNRG TB177 | reverse complement strand
TCCTATATCTACATGATTTTCATTAGGTGTTGCATTTAATATTGCAATTTATATTTTTTTAATTTTGTATAAAAAAAAATAAAAAATACCACAAAATTATGGTATTTTTAAACACATGTGAGCAAGTCTGTAAGCCGAGTTCTGTCGAGGATGGCCATCTATCTAGGGGGTCAGTTGCCTGACACCTCCAGCGGCATAACCCGAGGGAAACGGCGGGCCACCTACTCCCTCCTATTCGCCTTGCTCCGGGTGGGGTTTGCAGAGCAGACCAGTCGCCTGGTCCCTGGTGAGCTCTTACCTCACCTTTCCACCCTTACCCAGCACTCAGCAAGTTGAGTGCCAGGCGGTATATTTCTGTTGCACTTTCCTTGGAGTCGCCTCCACCGGGTATTACCCGGCACCCTGCCCTGTGGAGCTCGGACTTTCCTCGTGCGAAAATCGCACGCGGCCATCCGACTTACTCACATACGTTATTTCTTATATATCTTTCTAATATCAGGCGAGTATATATTATCATATATATCCGTTTTTGTCAACATAATTATAGATACATAAAAGGATCTTTTTGACTTTCACTAACTAATACTTCTATTTCGTTGCCCTGTTTCTGAGTTTCATCAATTATATATTCTGCAATAAACCTAACTGCAATATTCTCTGTAGCAAAATGTCCCGCATCAATTAAAGATAATCCGAGGTGCTGGGCTTCTACAGCATCGTGATAGCCAATATCTGCCGTTATCAACACATCTGCTCCTCTAGAAACAGCTTTGTGAATAAGACTTGCACCGCTTCCACCACACACAGCCACTTTTTTTATCTTTTTATTAGGGTCTCCTACCACTCTTAAATTATTGATTTTAAGTTTTGCTTTTACTTGTAGTGCCAATTCTTTTAAAGTTGTTTCTGAAATAGTTCCAATTCTTCCAAGCCCATATTCTTCTTTAAGATTTTCCAAAGGATATACATCATAGGCAACCTCTTCATAGGGATGAACATTTAGCATTGCATTTATTACTTTTTCTAAATATTTCTGAGGCACTACTGTTTCTATTTTTACTTCTTCCACTTTTTCTATCTTCCCTATTTCACCAATAAATGGATTCGTCCCCTCTAAAGGCTTATAAGTTCCAATGCCTTGGGTCTGAAAAGTAGAATTACTATAATTTCCAATAAAACCAGCTCCTGCATTGCACATAGCATTTTTTACAATCTCTTCATACCCTTGTGGCACATAAACTGCAATTTTTTTATATCCTTCGGAATAAGTGACATCCAAAACTTCCCTATCATATATTCCTAAGACGTTACACAAAATATCATTCATCCCATTTGGAGCTATATCAAAAGAGGTATGGGCTGCATAAAGCGAGATATCATTTTTAATAAGTTGTATTAACAATGAGCCCACTGGATTATCAGCTTTGACATTTTTTATTGGCTTAAAAATTAACGGATGATGAGTTACAATCATATCTACTTTTTTGTCAATTGCTTCTTTAACTACTTCAAAAGTGGCATCCAAAGCTACTAAAATTTTTGAGACATCTTTAGAACCATCTCCTACCAATAATCCTACGTTATCCCATTCTTCAGCGAATTTACGCGGCGCAAGCTTATCCATTATGGAAGCTATTACTTGGCATTTTAAGCCCATTTATCAACACCTCGAATTTCTTTACTTTTTCATCTAATTGCTTACGCTTTTCATTGGTCTTGGGAAGTTTATTTATGATTTTCTTCATTTTGTCGATTTTATACTGCAAGAATTCTTCTAATAGTGGATGCTTTTTTTGTATGAGTTTTTCCCCTACTTCATAATATATGTCATTTTTGACTTTTTGTCTACCATGTTCTGCTACTATTATTTCATAATATTTTTGATTTTCTTTAACTAATTCCTCATCACAAATTTTATATCCATTTTCTATTAAGTATTTCCTCAAATATGCAGAATCTTTCATAGGTTGAAGTATAAATTTCTTAATAGTTTTTGCAATATCTTTTCCTTCTTCTAATATTTTTGTAATTAAAATTCCTCCCATACCTGCAATAACAACTACGTCTACTTCCCCTGGCGATAAAACATTAAGACCATTCCCTAACCTTGTGTCTATCAAAGATTGCAAATTTCGCTTTTGAACTTCTTTTACAGCTTTATTTAATGAACCTTTATTTAAATCTGAAGCAACAACGTAGGTAGCTATTTTACTTTTGATAAGGTAAACAGGAATAAAACCATGGTCAGTACCTATATCTGCAACTTTTGACCCATGAGGAATGTATTCAGCAATTTTCCTTAATCGTTCTGTAAGTTTCATGTAATCCTCCTAAAAGTATAAAAAAATAAAAAAGCATTTAAAGCTAAATGCTTTTTTTCTCTAAATGGTGGGCCTTCAGGGATTTGAACCCCGGACCAATCGGTTATGAGCCGACCGCTCTGCCAGCTGAGCTAAAGGCCCAAAAAGTGGCTCCTCAGGTAGGATTCGAACCTACAACCTACCGGTTAACAGCCGGTTGCTCTACCCTTGAGCTACTGAGGAATACAATAATAATTATACAGATTTTTGCCCTATTGTCAAGAAGCTTATTCAATCAAGGAAATCTTTTAATTTTTTGCTCCTGCTGGGATGCCTCAATTTTCTCAAAGCCTTTGCTTCAATTTGCCTTATGCGTTCTCTTGTAACATTAAACTCTTTTCCTACTTCCTCTAAAGTTCTTGCTCGACCGTCATCTAGGCCAAACCTAAGTCTTAGTACTTTCTCTTCCCTTGGCGTTAGGGTATCAAGAACATCCATCAACTGTTCTTTTAGCATTGTAAAAGCAGCAGCTTCTGCTGGAGCTGGTGCATCTTCATCGGGTATAAAATCGCCTAAGTGGCTGTCTTCCTCTTCCCCAATAGGAGTTTCTAAAGATACAGGTTCTTGTGCTATTTTCATTATCTCTCTTACTTTTTCTTCTGGCATCCCCATCTCTTTTGCCAACTCTTCAGGAGTGGGCTCACGACCTAATTCCTGCAGCAATTGCCTTTGGACTCTTATCAATTTATTGATAGTTTCTACCATGTGTACAGGGATTCTTATGGTTCTTGCTTGATCTGCAATAGCTCTTGTAATAGCCTGTCTTATCCACCATGTAGCGTAAGTACTAAATTTATAGCCTTTTCTATAGTCAAATTTTTCAACTGCTTTGAGTAACCCCAAATTTCCTTCTTGTATCAAATCTAAGAAAAGCATTCCTCTTCCTACGTATCTTTTGGCTATGCTTACAACCAATCTCAAATTAGCTTCTATAAGTCTTTTTTTAGCTTCTTCGTCTCCTTGTTCGATTCTTTTTGCCAATTCAATCTCTTCTTCAGGAGTGAGAAGGGGAATCTTGCCTATCTCCTTCAAATACATTCTAACAGGGTCATCTATACTGATTCCTTCAGGAAGAGAAAGGTCTAAATCTAAATCTTCTTCAGTTATTTCTTCCTGACGAGGTTCTTCCCCAACAATTTCAATTCCCATGTCTTCAAAAGCATCATATACTTTCTCAATTTGGTCAGGATTTAAATCAATATCTTCTAAAGAATCCATTATCTCATTGTAGGTGAGCATCCCAGTTTTTTTTCCTTTATTGATAAGTTCTGTAATGGCTTCTTTAGACAATTCTTCGTTGTTCATAGGTTTCCCCTCTCTATGGGTTTCTTTCTTTTTAGCCATTTTTTATCTTTAGCATCTCCTTTTCACAATTTTGTAATTCTATTAAAAGTTGCCTTTCTTTCTCTATATCCCCCAACATATGAGCTTCATTGATAGCTCTTTTAATCTTTTCTCTTTTAACTGCCAAACTGTTAATGAGAATCTTGTTTATAATATCATCAACAGCTTGTTCAGTAACATTTTCACTCTCATAAAAAGCTTTAATAATATCATTAAAATCAGATATGAGATTTTCCTCTTGTAATAAATAAACAATATCATTTATTTGAGTTTTTTTCCCATCCTCCAACCTTGACATTATTTCTCCAAAAATTGGCTTTAATTTAACATTCTCCAGCATATCGGCGGTAATTGTTTCTTTCACCCTTTTGTAAAGATTATTATCATACAGCAGCAATGCAATTAAGTACTTTTCTGGTGATATTTTACTACTACTGTATATATTATGCCTTATATTGCCAGCCATATACATATTTTTTTGATTTTTTTCAATTTCCCTATTGACAAAACGCGCAACCTCTGTTCTCACTGCATTCTCAGGTATTTGAGCAACTTTAGCAGCTGAAGAAATATAGACTTCCCTTTTCACTTCATCAGAAAGTTTTGCAATATCTTTTGCAATTTTTTTAACATATATTATTCTATCTTGAGGATTATCAAGGTCGAGATTTTTTCTAAATACCTTTGCTTTAAACTCAATTAAACTATCGGCATTTTCTATTAATTGATTAAATGCGTTTACTCCTTCTTTTTTTATAAACTCATCAGGGTCTTTCCCATAAGGAATAGTCAGTACTTTTATATTTAAATTCAATTCATCAAGAATGTCAAGTCCTCTTAATGCGGCACTAATACCAGCTTCATCCGCATCATAAGCAATTACAACATTTCCTTTATACCTTTTTATGAGTCTTGCTTGGTCCTCTGTCAAAGCGGTTCCTAAAGATGCTACAGCACAATCTATTCCGGCTTGATGTAAGGAAATAGCGTCCATGTATCCTTCTACAATTATAAATTTGTCTTGTTGAGTTTTTTTAGCAAAATTTATTGCAAATAGCGTTTTGCCTTTTTTAAAGACCTCTGTCTCCGGAGTGTTTAAGTATTTAGGCAAACTATCATCAATAGAACGGCCTCCAAAACCTATAACATTACCCTTTACATCTATAATAGGAAACATTACTCTATTTCTAAACCTGTCGTAATAGCGGTTATTTTTTTGAGACAAAAGTCCAGCCTTTACCAGAAAACTTTCTGTATAGCCTTTTTCTTTTAAAAAGTTTAAAAGTCCATTTCCATGAGGTGATGAATAGCCTATTCCAAACTTCTTTATCGTTGCTTCTGTCAAACCTCTTTTTCTTATATAGGTTAAAGCCTGTCTACCTTCTTCAGAAAAAAGCTTATTGTAAAAATACATAGTTGCTAATTTATTTACTTTATATATTTCGTCAATAAGTTTCTTTCTTTGGTACTCCCTTTCTGTAAGCACAGTTTCTTCAAGAGTTATTCCTACTCTATCTGCTAAAAATTCAATTGCTTCTTTAAAAGTCAAATTTTCAATATCCATTATAAAAGTAACAACATTTCCACTGGCATTACAGCCAAAACAGTGATAAACCTGTTTTTCTTGACTTACCATAAAAGATGGGGTTTTTTCTCTATGAAAAGGACATAGACCTTTAAATTCTTTTCCCGCTTTTTTTAGTTCTACATACTCTGATATAACATCTATTATGTCATTTGCTTCTATGACCTTTTCAATCATTTCTTTTGAGTAAGCCATCAATATCACCTAATTATTCTATTCGACAAAAATTGTTAAATTCCTCTTTACCAAATTAATTTATTAGTGACGACCAATATATATTCGACAAAAGATTCAAAAATCCTTCTTTGGTTTTATTAAATTTTTATTAAAATCAAAAAATATTTTACTCAAACCAAGGACTGGGCAAAAAAATCTCTTTGTATTTTAAAAAAGCATATTTGTCTGTCATACCAGCAATATAATCAGCAACAGCTCTTTCTCTTCCATAAATCTCAGCAAGTTTTATAAATTCTTGAGGCATCTTTTCAATATTGTCATAAAAGTAATAAAACAATTGTTCTACTATTCTTTTTGCTTTTTCCTCATCTTTTTTAGCTTTTGACCCAATATAAACTTTTTTGAACAAAAAATCCCTCAGGCTATAAGTAGCCTCATAAATCTCTTTACTCATTGAAACTTTCGGCTTTCCTAAGCTATTATTTATAACATCTTTTACCATTGTATCTATTCGCTTACTATGCTTATCACCCAAAATTGCTATTAAATCTTTTGGTAAATCCTCCGGATTTAAAACTTTTCCCCTTATCGCATCATCAATATCATGGTTAATATAAGCTATTTTATCAGAAATTTGTACTACTTGTCCCTCTAAAGTCTGGGGATTTCCTGAGGTAGAGTGGTTACAAATGCCGTCCTTAACTTCCCAAGTCAAATTAAGACCCTTTCCATCCTTTTCCAAAATCTCAACCACTCTAATGCTTTGTTCATTATGTCTAAAGCCATCTTTTAAAAGTCTATTTAAAACTTCCTCACCAGAATGGCCAAAAGGAGTATGTCCTAAATCATGACCTAAAGCAATAGCTTCTGTCAAATCTTCGTTTAACCTCAAAGCTCTTGCAATTGTTCTTGCAATCTGAGCTACTTCTAAAGTATGAGTTAGCCTTGTTCTATAATGGTCACCTTCTGGAGAAATAAAGACTTGTGTTTTGTGGCTCAATCTTCTAAAAGCTTTGCTATGAATAATCCTGTCTCTATCCCTTTGAAACTCTGTTCTTATATCGCATTTTTCTTCTTCTCTATCCCTGCCGCGAGTTTCACGGCTTTTTGTCGCATAAGGAGAAAGCAGTTGATATTCTAATTCCTCTGTAATTTCTCTAATTTTCATTTGACCACCTAACCTTTTTTATTTATGGTGGTAAAAATAAAAACCCCTAAAAGGGTTTTTCCATTTCTTTTCTTGATACCGTCTTTTTTATTTAGCCATCATTACGGTCAACACCATAGACAAAATTATAAACAACGCTGCCGCTATGGTTGTGAGCTTTTCTAATGTCCCCTCCATGGTTCGAGCTTTATTTTTCCCAAAAAAGGTTTCTGCTCCTCCTTCTATTACTCCTGAAATGCCTGCACTTTTACCTTTTTGCAAAAGTATCACAGCTATTAAGAAAAGACTAACTAAAACATGTATAACCATGAGTACAGTTTTTAGCATATTTACACCGCCTTATCCTAATTTTTGCTCTGTCAAAAACACAATACTACATATTATATTATATCTCTAATGTATCTCTTAATCAAGGGTTTTTATTAAAAAGTGTGTGCCAAAAGTTAATAGTTGCCCACCTCCGCCATCCTTAGCTTCGGCCCCGCTTCTGTTTCTTCCTCTCGCAAACTTGCTTCTGCTCCGCCAAGTCACTTCTCTTATGCAAAATGTCAGCAATATTCCTAACTTATAATTTTACAGACTATTAAATAAGGGAATCCTTTTTGGATCCCCTTATTTTTTAATATTGTAAAAAGCATTTTTGCCAAGATATTGGGCTGTACTTCCTAAAACTTCTTCAATTCTTAAAAGCTGATTGTATTTTACAACTCTGTCAGTTCTTGCAGGTGCTCCAGTTTTAATTTGTCCTGCATTTACTCCAACCACGAGGTCTGCAATTGTGGAATCTTCTGTCTCTCCGGAACGGTGAGACACGACAGCCGTGTAACCTGCTCTTTTTGCCATTTCAATAGCGTCCAAAGTTTCTGTCAATGTCCCTATTTGATTGAGCTTTATAAGTATTGAATTCGCAACTCCCATATTGATACCTTTCGAAAGTCTTTGAGTATTCGTTACAAATAAGTCATCTCCAACTAATTGTATTTTCTCTCCTAATCTCTCTGTTAACAATTTCCATCCTTCCCAGTCCTCTTCTGCAAGCCCATCTTCAATTGAAACAATAGGATATTTATTGACAAGTTGTTCCCAAAAGTCTACCATTTCTTCAGAGGTTCTAACGATTCCTTCTCCTTCAAAATGATATTTCCCATCTTCTTTATAAAGCTCCGTTGAAGCAGGATCTAATGCCAATACTACATCATCTCCTGGAACATATCCTGCTTTCTCTATAGCTTCTAGTATGACTTGTATAGCTTCTTCGTTTGATGTAAGGTTAGGTGCAAATCCTCCTTCATCGCCAACTGTAGTGCTTAATCCTTTGGAATGTAACACGTTTTTTAAATTATGATAAACCTCTGAACACATTCTTAATGCTTCTCGGAAATTTGGAGCACCAACAGGCATGATCATAAATTCTTGTATGTCCACATTATTGTCGGCGTGCTTTCCACCGTTTAATATGTTCATCATAGGTACTGGCAAAGTTTTTGCATTTACACCACCAATGTATTGATACAAAGGTAAACCACACTCTTCAGCTGCTGCTTTTGCAACTGCCAATGATACCCCTAAGATAGCATTTGCTCCTAATTTGCTCTTATTGGGAGTTCCATCTAGTTCAATCATCGCTTTGTCAATTGCTACTTGGTCTTGTGCTTCCATGCCAATTAGCTCAGGAGCAATAATGTCATTGACATTTTGAACAGCTTTTAGCACTCCTTTTCCCAAATACCTTGATTTGTCTCCATCTCTTAATTCAACTGCTTCAAAAGCTCCTGTAGAAGCCCCTGAAGGCACAGCAGCTCTCCCCACTGCACCGCTATCTAATTCTACCTCTACTTCAACTGTAGGATTTCCACGGGAGTCAAGTATTTCTCTTGCAAAAATATCAATAATCGATGACATGACAACTTCTCCTTTCTTTTTAATTTTATTTTCTTCCAATAATTAAGGATTTACCTGTCATTTCTTGAGGCATAGGCAGTTTCATTATGTCTAATACAGTTGGAGCAATATCAGCCAGTATTCCATCTTTCCTCAAATCAATATCTCCCTCACCTATAACAATAAATGGCACTGGGTTTGTAGTATGAGCAGTTTGTGGTTCTTTTGTCACTGGATCAATCATTTCTTCTGCATTGCCGTGATCAGCGGTTATAATTATTGTTCCTCCTACACTTTGAACAGCATTTACTATTCTTCCAAGGCACTCATCTATTGCTTCAATCGCTTTTATTGCAGCATTTAAAACTCCTGTATGACCTACCATATCAGGATTTGCAAAGTTTAAAAGAATAAAACCATATTGATTTGACATAATCTTAGGTATTACAGTATCTGTAACCTCATAGGCACTCATTTCCGGTTTTAAGTCGTAAGTCGCTACTTTAGGAGAAGGAACTAAAATTCTTTCTTCACCATCATTAGGTTCCTCTACGCCACCATTGAAAAAGAAAGTTACATGAGCGTATTTTTCAGTTTCTGCAATTCTAAGCTGTTTAATCCCTTTTTTACTTAAGTATTCACCAAGAGTATTCTCTAGTCTTTCTGGTTTATACGCCACATGTATGTTTTCAAAGGTTTCATCATACTGAGTCATTGACACAAAAAATACAGGAAAATATCCCTTTTCTCTTTCAAAATGGTTAAATACTTCGTCAATAAAAGCTCTTGTAAGCTGTCTCGCTCTATCGGGTCTAAAATTGAAAAATATTATGGAATCTTCTGCATCTACTGTAGCAATTGGTTTTCCATTTTCCAAAATTACCGTTGGTTCTACAAACTCGTCAGTTTGGTCTTTTGAATAAGCTATATCTATTGCTTCCATTGGTGAATTAGCATAAACACCTTTTCCCAAAACTATTGCATCATAAGCTTTTTTAGTTCTATCCCATCTTTTGTCTCTGTCCATCGCATAATATCTTCCAGAAATCGTTGCAATCTTCCCTATACCAATCCTGTTTGACTCTTCTTCAAATTGTCTTATATATTCCTTTGCACAAGCAGGTGGAACATCTCTTCCATCTAAGAAAGCATGAACATATACTTCTTTTAGTCCCTGGTCTTTAGCCAACTTCATTAAAGCAAATAAATGGGTTATGTGGCTGTGAACTCCTCCATCTGACAAAAGGCCAAAAAGATGTAGCTTAGAGTTGTTTTTCTTTACATTTTCTACTGCATCTAAAAACTCTTTTTTCGTAAAAAATGTCCCTTCTTTTATATCTTTGCTAATTCTTGTAAGTTCTTGATATACTATTCTTCCCGCTCCAATATTTAAGTGTCCTACTTCTGAATTACCCATTTGTCCTTCAGGAAGTCCCACTGCAAGGCCACTTGCGGAAAGAATTGTGTGAGGATAATTTTTAAAATAAAAATCTAAATTTGGCGTATTAGCTAAATATACTGCATTTCCTTCTTTTTTGTTTGATATTCCAAATCCGTCTAGTACAACTAGCATCACTAATTTTTCAGGCATATAATCCTCTCCTTAATAATTGACAATCTTTGCAAAATCTGTTGCTACAAGACTTGCTCCCCCTACTAAAGCCCCATCTATATCGCTTTCTGCCATGAGTTCAGAGATGTTTTCTGGTTTTACACTCCCCCCATACTGTATTCTAACTAAACTTGCTTTTTCTTTTCCATAAAGGGAAGCTATAGTATTTCTTATAGCTTTTATGACTTCATTGGCATCTTCAGCTGTAGCCGTTTTGCCAGTACCTATAGCCCAAATTGGCTCATAAGCTATTACTACCCTGACGATGTCATCTGGCGAAACGCCTTTTAATGCCTCTTTAGTTTGACTTAAAACTACTTCAAAAGTTTTTCCTTCTTCTCTTTGAGAAAGAGATTCTCCTACACACACAATAGGACTTAAGCCGTGAGATAGAGCGGATAAGACTTTTTTATTTACCGTTTCATCCGTCTCACCAAAATACTGCCTTCTTTCAGAGTGACCTATTACAACGTATTTCACGCCAATCTCTTTAAGCATTAAAGGCGAAATTTCTCCTGTATATGCACCCTTTTCTTCCCAAAACATATTTTGAGCACCCAAAAGAATATTTGTACCTTTGATGACTTTGCTCACTTCTGTCAAGTCCACAAAAGGAGGTATGACTACCACTTCCGCTTTTGCCTCTTTTACTTGAGGTATCAATTCCTCAACTAACTTCACAGCTTCAGAAGGGGTCATGTGCATTTTCCAATTACCTGCAATTATTGGTCTTCTCAAAGCAAACACCCCTTTACTTGTCATTTAAAACATCAATCCCCGGCAACACTTTGCCTTCTAAAAACTCTAGTGATGCCCCTCCTCCAGTAGAAATATGAGTAACTTTATCAGCATAGCCCAATTGCTCTATAGCGGCTGCAGAATCGCCACCACCTACTATTGTAGTACCTTTGCATTCACTTAAAGCTTTGGCAATGGCCTCTGTACCTTTTGCAAACTCAGGAATTTCAAAAACTCCCATAGGCCCGTTCCACACTACTGTCATGGCGTGTTTTATCACTTTTGAGTATTCTTCAATAGTCTTAGGTCCAATATCTACTCCTATTTGGTCTTTAGGCATTTTGTCTATATCCACTACTTCATAAGGTACACCTGATTTCAATTCTTTAGCAATAACTGTATCCACAGGAAGCATCAAATTAACACCTTTTTGATTAGCCTTTTCCATTAATTCTTTGGCCAATTCTATCTTATCCTCTTCTAAAAGAGATTTTCCTATTTCATAGCCTTTCGCTTTAATAAAGGTGTAAGCCATACCACCGCCAATTAAAAGGCTATCTACTTTTTCTAATAAGTTTGTTATTACTCCTATTTTGTCTGAAACTTTAGCTCCTCCCAATATTGCAACAAAAGGTCTTTTTGGGTTTTCAAGCGCTTCTCCCATAATCGTTAGCTCTTTTTCAATTAAAAAGCCTGATACTGCCGGCAAGTATGCAGCAACTCCTGCTGTTGAAGCATGAGCCCTGTGAGCCGTACCAAAAGCGTCATTTACATAAATATCTGCTAAAGAAGCTAATTCTTTTGCAAATTGAGGGTCATTTTTCTCTTCTTCTGCGTGGAATCTCACATTTTCTAAGAGCAATACTTCGCCTTCTTTTAATGCGGCTGCTTTCGCTCTTGCATCCTCTCCAATCACATCCTCTGCCATAGAAACTTGCTTACCTAAAAGTTCAGACAACCTTTTTGCAACAGGTTTTAAAGAATACTCTGGATTAAATTTTCCTTTAGGTCTTCCCAAATGAGATACAAGTATTACTTTAGCCTTATTATTTATTAAATATTCTATAGTGGGCAATGCTGCTTTTATCCGAGTATCATCTGTTATATTTTTATTTTCATCCATAGGTACATTAAAGTCTACTCTAACTAAAACTCTTTTTCCCGCCACATCTATATCTCTCACGGTTTTTTTCATCACAAAAACCTCCTTATATTAGGATTTAAAGGTCCGGTCCATAAAAGGACACGGACCTTTTGTGTTAGAGCCTATCAGCAATATATTTTGCTAGGTCTACGACTCTGTTGGAGTAACCCCATTCATTGTCATACCAAGAAACAACTTTAACTAATGTTCCATCAATTACCATTGTAAGCGGTGCATCAACTATAGAAGACCTGTCGTCTCCCTTATAGTCCATTGAAACTAATGGCTCTTCAGAATATCCTAAAATGCCTTTCATATATGTTTCAGAAGCTTCTTTCAAGGCTGCATTTACTTCTTCAGCTGTGACAGGTACTTCAACTTCTGCAACTAAGTCAACAACAGATACGTCTGGGGTTGGAACTCTCATTGCAAAACCATTCATTTTCCCTTTTAGCTCTGGAATTACTAAGTGAATTGCCTTTGCTGCACCTGTTGTAGTAGGTATTATTGACATAGCCGCAGCCCTTGCTCTTCTTAAGTCACTGTGAGGTAAATCAAGTATTCTTTGGTCATTGGTGTAAGAGTGAACTGTTGTCATCATGCCTTTTTTAATGCGGAATTTGTCATTAATAACCTTAGCTATTGGTGCTAAGCAGTTGGTTGTACAAGAAGCATTTGAAATTACATGATGGTTAGCTGGGTCATACATGTTTTCATTAACGCCCATAACAATTGTTATGTCCTCATTTTTAGCAGGCGCGGAAATTATAACTTTTTTCGCTCCAGCATGGATGTGCTTTATAGCATCATCTTTGTTTGTAAATCTTCCTGTAGATTCAATTACAATGTCTACTCCTAATTCTCCCCAAGGAAGTTTAGCCGGATCAGTTTCTTTGAAAATTTTAATTTCTTTGCCATTTACAATTAACGCGTCCTCCGTATAAGATACTTCTCCTTCAAATTTACCAAAAGTAGAATCGTATTTTAATAGATGAGCCAATGTTTTTGCATCTGTTAAATCGTTGATAGCTACAAATTCAAGATCAACATTTTTCTTAAATGCAGCTCTGAATACATTTCTTCCAATTCTTCCAAAACCATTAATAGCAACTTTAACACCCATTATGTATTCCTCCTTGATTTTTATTTTATAAACACCTGAAAAGGTGTTTTAAACAATTTTTAAAATCTCAAATGCAGCTCCTTCATCAGTGACAAGCACTTGTACATTGCCACTTCTGCAAGTAGAGACAATCGCTTCTGCTTTATTTTTCCCACCAGATACAGCTATTAAATTTTTAACAAGCTTTAGGTCTTCTAAAGTCAAGAAAATGCTTGGTGTTGCATAGACCACTTTTCCTTCTTTATCAAAATAATATCCTAAAGCTTCAGCTGTAGCATTGTTCCTTACTAAAAAATCTCTAATATCTTGGGGTAAATTTCTTCTCTCTGCCATTACATCTGCGCGACCTATTCCAAATATTAAAATATCAGCTTTTTTTAAGGTTTCTACCACATCTTTTATATCCGGCTCTTTGATAAGGCTTTTTACCGCTTCTTTGCCTAAATTATCCGGCACGTGCAACATTTTATATGTACCACCAAGTTTTTTAGCTAAAATTGAAGCGATTGTATTCGCTTGCTTTTCTACTTCTCTCCCCAATCCACCACGAGCAGGTACAACTACCATGTTTGATTTGGAATAAAGCTGAGGCATTCCATTAGCCACTTCCAGCACAGTTGAACCGCCAGTTAAAGCAATAATACTGTCATAATTTATTATAGTTTTTAGGTAATTCGCTGCTGATTTTCCTAATTCTTTTTTTATCATAGGATCTTGTTCTATGTCGCCTGGTACGATTATCACTTTCTCAATCCCCAGCTTGTCCTTTAACAAACTCTCAATATTGTTAAGGCCTTTAAGCTCATGTATAAAATCCTTCAAATTCTCAATTAATTCTTCTCCCTCTTTTGTGATAGTCATACCTAAGGGATTTATATCCACCAAACCTTGAGCCTTCAAAAAAGATACCTCAGTTCTAATTATTCGTTCTCCCATATTTAATTGATGCGAAAGTGCCCGTCGTCCTATAGGTTGATTAAAATATATGTTTCGCATTATAGTATATCTCTTTTGAAGTAAATCTATTAACTCTGGTACTATCTTTTGTTGTAAAGCTATAATATCTTTCATGTCATTTCCCTCTTCAGGACGGTTAAAGTCCCGTTATTCTATAAATGTCCCACATCTCATAAAAAAGTATTTACACTAACTATTTTATACTATTAATAAAGCTTTTTCAATAGCCTAAATGGGCATTTACATGCCCATTTAATATCTTCTTCTTTTGATAGTAGAAGGAATATTGCATTCCTCTCTATATTTTGCCACTGTCCTTCTTGAAATATTAATATTTTTTTCTTTTAAAATATCAGCTATTTTTTGATCACTTAGAGGATTTGCAGGGTCCTCTTCTTCAATCAATTTTTTTATGAGGTTTTTAATAGTTTCAGCAGAAAATTCATTCCCATTTCTATTGGAAATACCAGATTGGAAAAAGAATTTTATCTCAAAAAGTCCTCGAGGAGTTGCAACATATTTGCCGTTTATAGCTCTGCTGACGGTAGACTCGTGGATACCTACAATATCAGCAATTTGTTTCTGCGTCATAGGCTTTAAGTAATTGATACCTTTGTCAAGAAAATCCCTTTGTAACTCCACTATTGCTTTAACTACTTTATACAAAGTTTCTTTTCTGCTTTCTAAACTCTTTATAAGCCACATGGCTGATTGCAGTTTTGAATTTATATATTTTTTAGCTTCTTCATCATGGCTATTTAAAATAGAATGATAGTAATTATTAATCTTGAGCTTAGGAGTAACTGAATCGTTTACTATAACAAAATATTCACCCTCTCTTTTTATTACTTCCACATCTGGTATAATATATCCAACATCTGTTGTAGAAGAAAAGCTATTTCCCGGTTTAGGATTGAGTTTTTTTATAAAATCTACAGCTTGTTGCACTTCTTTTAGGGAAATATTGTACAACTTTGCTAAATATGAATACTTACCCTCTGCAATTTCCTCAAGATGATAGTCTACCAATTTTTTTACAATGCCTTTGTAACTATCTTGGGCTAAAAGTTGAAGTTTTAAACATTCTTGCAAATTACGTGCTGCAATTCCTGGGGGGTCAAAAGATTGAACTACAGATAATCCATCTAATACCTCTTCTTCAGAACATTCCAGAATCTCTGCAATATCTTTTATATCCTCTCTCAAATAACCACTCGGACTTAGACTAAATATTATATATTCACATATTTTCTGGATTTTGGGAGGAACAGGTGTTATGTGAAGTTGAAATAAAAGGTGGTCACTCAAAGAAGACTTTGGGGACACAAAGTTTTCATAATTGACTTCTTCTATTTCTTCATCATCGGAATCATCATAATACATTCTCTCTTCTGTTTCTCGTATATATTTAGACAACTCATACAAGTCATATTCATATGCATTCTCTTCTTCGGATGTCTCTTCTTTTTCAAGAAGAGGATTAGTCTCTAATTCCTGCTCTATAAGAGCATTAAGTTCTAAGGAATTTAACTGCAAAATCTCAATAGCCTGTTTTAGTTCAGGAGTCATTATAAGTTTTTGAGCTTGTTGAAGTTTCAGTTCGAATTCCATCCTCATATTCATGCACCCTCAATCGCAATTAATAAATTAACTCATTAAAGCTATTTTTTATTATTATATCACATTTAAACGTTTTATTGAATAAAAAAGAAGAGTACTAATAAATTCGAAAATCCTTGTACTCCCCTTTATAATCCGACCATCTTTCTTCCACATCCTCCACTCTTGCCCATCTCAAACCTGTTTTAATAAAATTTATCAATTCTTTAATACTTTCCTCTTCCCCTTCTGCAACAACTTCTACACTGCCATCATAAAGATTTTCCGCATAACCTTTAATTCCCAAAGAAACTGCCTTTTGATACACAGAATACCTCAGCCCCACCCCTTGCACATGGCCAGTTATACGCAAATGTACTGTTTTTTTCATAGAAATACTCCTTTCTTATGATTGTAATATAAATTTATCAATAACGTACTTTACACCGTCCTCCATATTAGATTTCGTTATAAAGTCTGCCACTTTTTTGACCTCATCAATAGCATTTTCAACCGCCACACCCAGTCCTGCGAATTTGATCATTTCTATATCATTTTCACTATCTCCTATTGCTATCATTTCTTCTCTTTTTATTCCCAAATACTCTCCCAAAATCTTAAGTGCCCTTCCTTTGCTAACTCCTTTGTTCATAATTTCAACATTGTCTATATAGGAACTAGTTATGTGTATCGAGGCATTCTTTGACAATTCCCTCCTTATACTTTTTAATACTTCAACATCATCATTAAAAACTATGATTTTTAAAATACTATTTTTTAATTTGTCCAACTCTTTTAACGGCTCCTTTATCTCCTGGACATCCACTTTTAATTCTGTTTTAAATAGCTCATTCCATTCGGCATACCTTTGAAACTTATTTGTTATCTCAGGAGAAAACACTGTTTTCTCACTTATAAGCTGGAAATATGTATTGTACTTCTGGCATACTTTTACAATTTCCACCATGCTGTCATAATTTAGAATGTTTTCATAAATAGTGTTATTATCAGGGTCTCTTATCAAAGCACCATTGCTTGCAATTATGTAAGTTCTAAAGCCAATCATATCTGCGTAGGCATAAGCGGAAGCATAAACCCTTCCTGTAGATATTACTACATATACTCCCTTTTCCTGAGCTCTATGTAATGCTTCTATATTATCTTTAGATATAGTTTTATCATGTCTTAGAAGAGTATCATCCATATCTATAGCAATTAATTTATATTGCATCCCTTTCAACTCCTTATTTTATTGTGTTCAATTATATTATACATTATATCACTGTAAATTACCATATTGCCGATTTGTTCAAAACAATTGACATTATTAATGAATAGAGATATAATTAAAACATAAAATATTAAAAGAGAAATATTATCTTTTATGAAATGGAGTTGATATAATGGAGGAAGCTGCCGCCCTTTTAAAACAAAAAGGGCTTAAAGTAACACCTCAAAGATTAGCAATACTTAATCTGCTTAGAAATACAAAGGAACATCCTACAGCAGAAACTATATACAAAAAGCTTGCCTCTGATTTTCCCACAATGAGCTTAGCGACTGTATATAAAACATTGGAAATTTTGAAAAACATGGGATTAATACAAGAATTGAATGTAGGGGAAGGTAGCTTCAGATACGATGCTAACACCAATTCTCATCCCCATGTCGTCTGTATAAGTTGTGGCAAAGTAGAAGACCTCGATGAATCTCTTCTAAAAGACGTTTTAGATGAAGTTAGTCAGTATACTGATTACAAACTCGTAGACCAAAAGCTCTATTTCTACGGTTATTGTCCGATCTGTCGCTAGAAACTTAATAATTAAATATCACCTCCCATTTTCATTGATAAAAAATGGGAGGTGATATTATGTTAAGGCGAAGAAGTTTCTTCTTCTGAATTCTGTGGTGGCTCTGGATTAACTTGAGCATTATTTTCCTTTTCTGTCGGTGACTCTTGAGATTTTGAATTTTCTACTTTTTTAGTTCCTTTTTTAACTACTCCATCCACTGGCCTATACACATCTGTATATAAAAATTCTCTTTTAACCAATTTATTATTTTCATAAATCAAACGATATACATTGACTTTATAGCCAATATGAGGCTGTATCTCCACAACTTCTTCTCCTTGAGGTAGTTTCGGGTCATCTATATATTTTATTTTAGGTTCATATTTTTCAACAACCTCTGACTGAATATCTACCCATTTTGAAGGATTTTTCACATAGCCATATATGTTCATTACTAATTTGTTGCCTTCTATGTAGGACTCAATATAGATAGGATATTGAGTAGAATTTTTAAATTTTAAATCTAAAGCATTTCCAGAAATAGTAGCATCTTGCCCTGGTGGTACATAAGCTACTGGAAAACTGTGATGGTATCTCTCAGTAATTGTTATATCCGCCCTTAAAATTGCATTATACAGGGTTGTAGCAATTTGGCATACCCCTCCTCCTATATCCGGTACCAGTTTATTACCTATTATTACAGGGGCTTCTTTGTAACCGTTTTGTATTATTCTCGGCCCTAAAGTTTTATTAAGAGAAAATGTCTCACCCGGCATAAGCAATGTACCGTTTACAGCTCTTGCCGCCACTAGTATATTCTCTGAACGGTTTGCATCTTGAAGATTAAATACAGTAGAAAAAGTGGAAATTCGTCCATTAATCATTTCTAGCATTGATTTTGTAATTTTTGCTTCAACTTTCTCAGCTACAATCTCTACTTCTGTCTTTTCTGTCTTTCCTTTTATTAACTCATTTATAAGTTGTTTTAGATTTTTTAAAGTTTTCTCTTTACTAACTTTTACCCCTTCTATATCTGGTGTAATTTGTTTTACTCCTCTTGTAATTTTTATTTTAGCATTAACCGGCTCTTTATCAATCTCGTGAGAAATTTTATCAACAAATTCTTTTAATTTATTTTCATCGTACTCGGGATAAAAACTAAGATATTTTCCTCTTTTTTCTGTTACATAAATTTCTCTTATTCTTTCAACAGGATTTCCTTCTCTACCTATTTTGTAAGCTTCTTCTACCATTTCTTGATAGTCATAAGACAAGTTCATATCTTTTGATGTGATAATAAAATCTTTGTCTTGATACTTAGCGATAACAGAAAAAGAAGGAATTTTTATCTTGTCTTTAAGAAAATTTACTGCTTCTTCTTTTGTCATTCCTCCTATCCCTATGTTATTTACAAAAATCCCTTTTACAATAAGATCAGAATTAATCATTAAATAAAAATACCCAAAAGAAAATGATAAAAAAACTGTCATCAGTAAAATAATTGCAATGTAAAAATAATTATTTTTTTTAGCACCGCCTTTCGCTTGCATTTACTTCTCTCCTATTCCCCTTATTTTCTTACATCAGTATGATATTACAATTAACCCTCTAATACAATTAATAATTTCTTAAAAAGGTTACAAAAATATTAATTTTTTCTTTCCTTAAAATACAAGCACAGATGATTTACAGGACACTCATCACATTTAGGCTTTCGCGCCATGCATAAATTTCTTCCGTGATGTATTAAAAGATGATGAGACAAAGACCATAAGTCTTTTGGTATTATTTCCATAAGCTGTTTTTCAGTTGCAAAAACATCTTTACTGTCCGCCAGACCTATGCGATTGGACACTCTAAAAACGTGAGTATCCACTGCTATGGCCTGTTTGGAAAAAGCATTGCTTAAAACTACATTGGCAGTCTTTCTACCAACCCCTGGCAATGTCATTAATTCCTCTAAAGTTTCAGGCACTTTGCTATCATATTTCTCCTTTAAAATTTTACACGTCTCCAATATGCTTTTTGATTTACTCCTATACAAACCACATTCCCTTATTTCCTCTTGCAGTTCTTCTGGAGTAAGTTTTAGAAAATCCTCCGGTGTTTTATACTTATTAAAAAGCCTGTCAGTAATTATATTAACTCTTTTATCTGTACATTGAGCTGATAAAATTGTGGCTATTAAAAGTTCAAACGGATTAGTAAATTTAAGCCCTGACTTAGCATTAGGATATGTTTCTTTTAATATTTCTATAACCTTTAAAGCTTCATCCTTTGTGATTCTCAATTTTATCCCCCTTTAATTTGTTTAATGCTTCTGTCATCATTTTCTTCGCCATTTCATCTTTTTCTCTAAGCAAGGCATTTTCTATTTCACTTAAAATTTCTTTGTCACACAAATTAGAAAGAGCCCATGCACTATATCCTCTCAAAAGAGGACTTTGGGATTTTAATAAGTTTTTTATGGGTTCTATACAATTTTTTTCCTTTGTATTTACACAAGAAATTATAGCATTTCTTATTATAATACTTTTCCCTCTCCAAGAGGAAGAAGTTGGCCCAAAAATTTCTTCAAATTCTTTTTTTGACATATTTAAAATTTCTATTAATTCGTGCCTTGGCAGTAACTTATCCGGTAGAAATTCAGGCCTTACAACCTTTTTTGCTCTTTTATTAAAAGGACATACCTGCTGGCAAGTATCGCAACCGTATATTCTTCTACCCATTTTCTTAGCCATTTTTTCATCTATTTTGCCTTTTTTAACTGTAATATACGATAAACATTTATTAGCATTTATTATATAAGGCTTAACTATAGCTTTGGTAGGACAAGCTTTTACACATAAATCACAATCTCCACATTTAGATTGTTTCGGTATATCCGACTCAAAATATTTGTTTATAAGTATTTCTCCTAAAAAAATATATGAACCATATTCGTCGTTTATTATAAGACCATTTTTGCCATACCAACCTATTCCAGCATGATAAGCGATTTCTCTTTCCAAAAGCGGGTTATTATCCACTAAACATATTGTTTCTACACCTTCACATTTTGATTTTATAAACTCGGAAAGTTTTTCCATCTTTTCTTTTAAAACTTTATGATAATCTATTCCCCAACTAGTTCTTGAAATTATACCAAAATTTCTACTGTAATTTTTAATCTCATATTTTACATTATATGATAAAGCTATGGCAATAATTGATTTCACTTCAGGCAAAATAAATTCAGGAGAAATTCTTTTTTGAATATCTCTCTCCTCAATAGAACAACTATAGCCTAAATTTTCTCTTTCTTTTAGAAAATTATCATATTCTTTCAAACAATCAGGACTTGCAAAACCTACTAAGTCAACACCAATTTGTTGTGCAAATTTTTTTATCTCTTCCTTAGTTACACAATCCACTATTTATCCCCTTTATCTTCTTTTTTATTAGACAATAATCCATAATAATATTTAAGCTTTCTATAAACTTTATCGTAAATTTCTTCAAAGCTTTTTCCTGTCAAAATTTCTATCCCTTCTTCAATTGTTTTTACACTGTAGATGTGGAAAAGCCCTTCTTTAACTGCTTCTATAACTTCTTCTGTCAAAACCAAATTATTGACATTTTGATGAGGAATTATTACTCCTTGCTCCCCTGTCAAACCTTTTTCTTTACAAACCTTGTAAAATCCCTCTATTTTATGGGTCACTCCTCCCACCGGTTGTACCTCCCCAAATTGATTGACTGACCCTGTTACGGCAATTCCCTGTTTTATAGAAACTTCTGCAAGGCTGGAAAGGAGTGCATAAAGTTCTGTACTGGAAGCACTATCTCCTTCTACTCCTTCATAAGACTGCTCAAAAACAACTCTAGCAGAAAGGGTCAAAGGGAAATCTTTTGCAAACTTACTCCCTAAATAACCTGTCAATATCATAACTCCTTTGTCGTGTATTCTACCACTCATTTTTGATTCTCTTTCAATATTTACAACCCCTTCTTCCCCTGGGTATGTGGTGACAGTTATCCTTGAAGGCTTACCAAATTCATAATCCCCTAAATTTATAACAGCTAATCCATTGACAACTCCTACTCTTTCTCCCTCAACATCAACAAGATATATGTCCCTTTTGAAATATTCTAAAACTTTTTCTTCTAGCTTATTTACCATCTTTATTTTTTCTTCTATAGCCTTTTTAACATGGACTCCTGTAACTACTTGACTTCCTTCCAAACCTGCCCAGGCATCTGCCTCATACAATACTTCCACAATTTCGTTAAAGCGGGTAGTTAATTTGTCCTGGTCCTCAGAAAGTCTAGTACTATACTCTATAACTTTTGCAACACCTTCCCTGTCAAAGGGCTTTAAATTGTTTTCTACACAGTGGGTCTTTATAAAAGAAGCCATATTTTTCATATTTTCTTCATTTAGCTCCATCTCATCGTTAAAATCTACTTTTATTTTAAAAAGTTTGCTAAAGTCCTCATCATAATTGTAAAGCAAATAGTAAAGATAAGGAGTACCTATTAAAATCACCTTTACATCCAACTTTATAGGCTCTGGTTTTAAAGAAGAAATTGACAAAAATCCATATTGAGAAGATATATTTTCAATTATAATTTTTTCCGTCTTTAAAGACCTTTTTAAAGCATCCCAAGCATAAGCATAAGATAACAGATCTTTTGCTTGCAAAATTAAATAACCGCCATTTGCTCTATGTAATGCTCCAGCTTTTATTTTAGTAAAGTCCGTTGTAGCAACTCCAAAGTCACTTTCGTATTCTATACTTCCTATTATGTTATTATAGTTAGGATTATACTCAAACACAACTGGAGCACCGTCAGTATTGCTATTGTCTACAAGCAAATTAACCATGTACTTTTTTAAAAAGGCTTTTTCTTTCCTCATCAAAAGAGGAAATGGCATATCTTCTCCATCAGTACTCTTAAAACTTCCAATATTTTCTAAGATGTCCTTTTTGACGCTTTCTAAATATTTTAGCACACTTTCATTTACTTTATATCTCCCCTTTAAATCCTCAATCAAATGACCTACAGCAAAGAGACCTATATTATTGTCCAAATTTTTAATTTCATCTCTCGCTTGTTTGTCAATAGATTGTATTTCCTTCCATATTTGAAGAGCTTTTACTTCAAATTCTGCAGCTCTTTTTTCAATTTCCTTTCTTGTTTCTTCATCTAATTGTTGAAACTCTTCTTGACTTATTTGCCTTCCTTCTATAACAGGAATGCTTATAATACCTGTGCGAGTATCTTTTAAGACAAATCCAAAACTTTTTGCAAGCGTATTTAATTCTTCCATTAGCTCACTCTTTTTTTCTTGGTATTTCTTTATTATCTCACTCTTTTGCATATCATAAGAATCCGATTCAAAAGCTTTAGGTATATCCCTTTGGAGTTGTTCCACAAAATCCTCCATGTCTTTTTTGAATTGCTTGCCCATTCCAGCTGGTAATTCTATCGCTATTGGTTGAGCAGGTTTTTCAAAATTATATACATAAACCCAATCATTTGGCCTTTCTTCCGTTCTTGCAATCTTCTTTATGTAACTGGAGGCAAAACTAGTTTTACCAGTTCCAGTTATTCCTGTTATAAATATGTTGTAACCTTTCTGTTTTATTTTAATTCCAAATTCCATTGCCTTTTTCGCTCTGTCTTGTCCTATTATTCCTTCTAATGGAGGGATTTCTTCAGTTGTGTCAAAATCAAAAACTTCTGGATTTACATATCTTTTTAATCTGTTAAAACTCAACTTTCCCATAACAACACCCACCCAATCTTTTTAATAATAATTATTCGCCAACAAATCAATTTTTCCTCTTTTTACACAAAGAATAAATTTTGGCTGAAGGATAGTCCTCCAGCCAATTAATCTTCTTCATCAATTTTTCCGTCTCTTTCATCCATTTCTTTTTCTGCAAATTTTATCATTTTCTTTACCATGTTTCCTCCTATTTTACCCACTTCTCTTGTAGTCATGTTTTCCCATCCGCGTTTTTCAATATCATCATCTAAATTAAGCTCTTCAGCAGCTTCTTGCTTCAAAGAATCTAACTCATCCTCAGCTTTAGGGTATAACTTTTTTCTTTTCCCCATAAAAACCCTCCATGTTTCGTTTTATCAATATTTTCCCCTAAAGCTTCATTAAAAATGTATAAAAAAACCCGGAAAAATCCGGGTTATTCTTCTTTTATTGCCTCTGTCGGACAAGAGCTCATTGCATCTCTTGCGCAATCTTCTAAGTCTGCTGGAACTTCATCTACAATTGCATGGGATTTCCCTTCATCATTCCAGTCAAAAACATCTGGGCACATGTCTATACAAACCCCACAAGCTATGCATTCGTCTTGGTCGACATAAACTTTCATACCATTACCTCCTAATCTTTTTATGTAAAATTTTACACATACATTATATCATTAACCTTCCATTGCTTCAATAGTTTTTAACTTTCTCTTTGAAAATATGCAAAAAAATAAGGCATATAGCCTTATACAATTGCAAGGAGTTCTCTCAAAAAGTTATTGAGTAAATTGACATCTTGCGAATTCAGTTTATTTAAATTGATATAAAATTTTTGAATGTTTTCAGCCAATTTTTTGTCTATATCGCTCTTTACTTTAGTGTACAACAAAACACCTAATACTGCTCCTACAAATAAAACTAAAGAAGAAGTAGGATTAACAGAGGCCAGTAAATTTTCTATACCCTCCATGGAAAGGCCTCCCGCCATCCTAAGTTTTAGTAAAAATGCAGTAATAGCATATGCACAAAATTCTATAGGCTTAGTAGCCTGAAACATCTCATTTAATATTTCCTCAAGAGAATTAGGCTTACTATTTTTTACTTTTTTAATCAAAGTATCTCTTAGGGAATTCCATTCATCTTTATTCGCTTTTTTAAATATTTCATAAGCTTTTTCTGTTGGTAGAAATCTTAAAGTAGATCTTCCTTGGCTTTTTTCCTCCCCAAGGTAATACTCGGTCTTAACAAAATCACCTTTCTCTAATTCCTTTAAAATATCATAAGCTGTCCATTTGCTAATTTTCATTGCCTGCGCCACATCTGTATAGTGAACGGGCTCACCTTTTGAATCATAAAGTTCAGTTAGTGTTTTTAAAAATTCCACCCTCCTATTTGTCAGCATCTCAACACCCCATTAAGTAATACTATCTAAATTTATAGGGGATTTTAATATTTATGTCAAGCCTCTTTTTTTATTTCCATTTTTTTCTCCAAAATTTCGTCGGCTACTTTACCCCAATTATCAGCAACCACTGTTAAATCATCGTAGAGGTTCTCTATATGAGCAGCTTCACTGGCTTCTGTGTGTTTTGCTTTTGATTCTCTAACTATTTCTAAAAGTTTTTCTGGATTGTCAATAAGTGGACATGGTCTTAGATGATTTAGATTAAATGGCTGCCTTTTTCTATAGCTTTTCATAATAGGTGACTGTAATGCTTCCAATAAACTTACTTCATTTATATTTACATTAGAATAATGGATAAAAGCACAAGGCTCAACTTCTCCCGCTGCATTTATGTGTAGATACCTTCTTCCTCCTGCAATACATCCTCCACTGTATTCGCCATCATTCCAGAAATCAATTGCAAAAAGTTCCTTTGTAGCCCTTATATAATTTATTCTTTCATAGCTATACTTTCTCTGTTCAGGTGTAACCATGAAGCTGATATCAGGGTCTCTGCCTATAGGAATATAAGTAAAATACCAAGCAAAGGCAGCTCCTTTATCTATCATCATGTCTACAAATTCATCACTTAAAATTTCCTCTACATTTGTTCTTGTAGATGTAGCTGAATATCCAAACAGCACCCCATTTTCTCTCATCAAATCCATTGCTCTCATAATCTTATCAAAAGTACCTTTTCCACGTATTGCATCGTTACTTTCTTTAAAACCATTAATACTTACTGCAAAAGTAATGTTGCCTACTCTTTTAACTTCCTTTATCATATCCTCGTCAATTAAAGTACCATTGGTAAACAAGTGGAATACTTGGTTTTTATGTCTTTCAGCAAGCTTTATAATATCTTTCATCCTAACAGTAGGCTCTCCACCAGACAAAACTATAAAATATATGCCCAGCTCTTCTGCTTCTGTACATACTCTATCCATCACTTCAAAAGAAAGATTGTGAGGTTTGTACTGTCCTGCCCAACATCCTACACATCTTAAATTGCAAGCCTCAGTTGGATCCATCAAAATTGCCCACGGAATGTTAATATCTAATTTGTTTTCTAATTCTTTTTGTTTTGGAATTCCTTTCAAGCTAGCATTTATAAAGAAATTAACACCTAAAGTTTTTATAATGTTTTTGTCAATATTTTTAAGAAGTTTCATTGCAAATCTGTACCAATTGCTGTCTTTGTCATCTAAAAATCTCTTCACACTTTCTATTTGCTGTTTATGATTGGGCATTATTGCAATTTTTGACAGAAGATTAGCTATTTTGTCTAAATTTTTCTCTGGGTCTTTTTCTACATAGTTAATAACAGCACTGATAAGCGGGTCAATCACATTCATCATAACTCCTCCTCTACTTTATTTTTTATCCCAAAATATCAAACTGACCCAAAAAACCAAAATTCCATTTCAAGAACATTATACCACTTTAAAAATAACATTTCAAGTAATATTTATTATATTTTATGCTTACAAGTACTATTTTATTTACCTAATTGTACATCCCCTCCAAAAACTCCTATTATTTTCTTCTCTGAATTGTAAACAGGAATTGCAATTGTAGTACAAATTTCGTTTGTCGCTAAAGAAATGTAAGGCTCTGTCACTGTTATTTCCCCTTCAATAGCCCGTTGAAACCAAGACCTGTGATATACATTAGAAATTCCTACTTCCATTGAAATAGCTTTTATATCTCCATTATTTAGAATAGAAAATACCAACTCAAAATTTGGATATTTCTTTATTATTTCCATGACTATCTCTTTTGCTCTATTCCCAAACAGCTGTTCCTTGTTTTCTTCTATTATTCTCTGAAGTATCTTTTTAGCCTCTTCAATTTTTCTTTTTTGCTCTTGTGTAAGTTTTACTGTGCTAGAAAATTTTTTAACTAATGTCTGCAATTTTTCTGCAAAGTTATTTAATTTTCCCATCATTTTTTTTAATTCTTCCATTGAAGAAACTTGTTCTTGAGTAGAAGCTAATGTCTCCTGGGTATTTGCTGCAGTTTGTTGTGTAACCGCTGCAATCTTGTGATTGAGTTCTTTAATTTCTTTAATTTTATCGTATTGAGAGTTTACTAAGTTGTCTACAGACATAATCGCCTCTATAACTCTGCTACTAGATTTTACTACATTTTCTATCTTTTCTTTTGCAGTATTTGTATAAGACAAATTTTCTAACGCGTTTTGAATTTCTTGTTCCAATTTCCCCGAAACTTCTTTAATTTTTTCTTGAATGTTTTTAGTCAGTAAAACTATTTCTCCCGCAGCAGAAGCAGACTGCTCTGCAAGATTTCTCACTTCCTGTGCTACCACAGCAAAGCCTTTTCCTTGTTCTCCTGCTCTTGCTGCCTCTATTGCAGCATTTAAAGCTAATAAGTTTGTTTGATCTGCAATTTTATTCACCATTCCAATTATATCTGTTATCTTATTTGCTCTTTCTCTTAAATCCAATACTTCTTTAATTAATTCCTTATTCTTGTTAGCACTTTCTTCTATCCTTTTCATCAATTCAGTCATAATCGCTTCATTTTCTTTTATTACTTTTCCCATCTCAAAGCTTAAATCTTTAGTTTCATTAAATTTACTTTTAATCTCTTTATTAAACTCAAAAGCTTGATTAGCATCCTTGGCAGTTTGCTGAGCAGCTTCTGCTTGCTCTTCTGCCCCCTTTGCAATTTCTTCTAAAGCAGCAGCAATCTCTTTTGCAGCATTGGTAACGTTATCAATCTCATGTGTTAATTTTTTTGACCCAACAACTGTTTGTTCCGCAGTTTGTTGAGATTCTGTAACTAATCTTTTAAAGTTATTCAAAAAGCTATTTAGAGATTTAGCTAACGTTTCAAATTCATCATCACCTTTTATGTCAATTTTTTTCGTCAAATCCCCTTTTGCTATTCCCTCAATGGCTTCCTTCATTTTTTCAACTGCTAAAATCATACTTTTTTCGAACATTATCCAATGAAGTAAAACAGCTATAACAACTGTTACAATAAAAGCCTCTACATAAGGCACAACTGTATTTCTACTTGCAAAATAGGTCACAAAAAAAGCAACTAAAATACTGTTTACACCCGCCAAAATAACACCGTACATCAACAGCCTAAACTTGATACTTTTAAGCATAAAAATCCCTCCTGTTTTAGGTTGCATTAATTACAACATTAGGTATTAGCCTTTTCTTATTATTTCTACAAAACCTTAAATATTCCTTCTTTTTTTGCAAAAATTCTACAAAATAAAGCAAGAGTCCATTGAAGATTCCTAAACTTAAACATCAAGGCAACTGCCGCCTATAAATTCTCTTATGATAGAATTGGGAGGTATTGCTAATTCATCTTCTAATGGAAGGAAATAACTCAAAAACTCTAATATTTCTTTAGCGATAGAATAAGCAGGATTGTCTTGGGAAACTTTCTTAAGCAAAGGCTCTGCATATTTTTTTAATACAGGTAGCTCATAAGGTAAAAAAGAGTTAAACATGACATCCGCTTGTTCTTGATAAGGGAAAATCCATTTTTCTTCTCCTTTTCTGACCATAGGCCACATGTTTATAGTCTCTGCCGCATCACTAGAACGGAATTGGCTATCTCTCACCATGCGCCTTATTAATCTTGTCTGAGTAGTAGATATTCTATTATGTTCATCAAGATTTAGCTGCGTAATAGCACTCACGTATATTTTATATTTATTATCTTTAGGTATTTGCAAAGTCAATTTTTCGTTTAGACCGTGAATCCCTTCCATCAAAATAATTTGGTTTTTATCAAGTTTTACTTTTCTTCCTTCTGGCTCTCTTTCCCCTGTTTTAAAGTTAAAAATAGGGATTTCTACTTCTTCCCCTTGAATAAGCTTTATTAAATGCTCATTGAAAAGTGGCAAATCTAATGCATCTATGGACTCAAAGTCGTAATTTCCAAACTCATCTTTCGGAGTAAGTTCTCTTGGCACAAAATAATTGTCTAATGATATCGGAAAAGGCTTTAGTCCGTTTACCCTCAACTGCACACTAAGTCTATGAATAAAAGAGGTTTTCCCTGAAGAAGAGGGTCCAGCAATAAGCACTACTTTTATCATTTTGTTTGAAGCTATATAATCTGCAATTTTGGATATTTTCTTCTCATGAAATGCTTCAGAAACCAATATTAAATCTCTACCTCTTCCTTGTTTTATCATGTCGTTCAAAGAAGAAACATAACTTATGTTTAAAATACTTGCCCAGTCCTCTGCCTCTTTAAAAATCGAAGCAAGTTTTGGAACATCCACAAATGCAGGCAAAGAGCGGGGATTATATACATCTGGAGCAATTAAAATAATGCCTGGAAAATAAAAACGTATATCAAATACTTTTAGATACCCTGTAGAAGGTACACAAGGGCTATAGAAAAAGTCCACTGTACCATCACAATAATAAACAGGAACCTTGTCTTTGTCAGTATCTTTAAACAATTTTACTTTCTCAGTCAATCCTTCTTTTTCAAATAGCTTTATTGCCTCTTCTTTAGACAACATTTTTCTTTCGATTTTTAAATCCTTCTCTATTATTTCTTCCATCCTCTTTTTAATCATAGAAACAATTTTATTGTTGAGAGAATAACCATGTATCTCGCAATACAATCCTTTCCCTAAAGAATGTTCAATAGTAACTGTAGCTCCAGGAAGTAGCTCTTTTACAGCTTTAATAAAAACAAAAGTCAAACTTCTTCTATATATCCTCGTACCTTCCTCAATCGTCGTATCTACAAACTCCACTGTGCTATCCTTTGAAACTGTGCAGTTCAGATCGACTAATTCATTATCGACTTTCGCAGCCATTATTATCCCATTGTAAAGATGTTCAAATTTTTTTGCAATATTTTCTAATTTTGTCCCTCCTGGGTATTTATAAATATTACCTGCGATAGCAATTTTCATAAAAATCACCTCAACACGATTATACACTATCGTAGCAAAAAATTAAAAGCCCTTCCTTCCAGAAGGACTTTTAATTTTTGTCCCACGAAGCCGTAAGGCTATGTTTTCATACCCGCTCTCGCAGGTGGGTACCCTGTCATCAGCTTCTGAAGTCCTGTCTTAGCAGGCATTTCTTCCACTGATGAACCCGGATTCCCGAAAAAGGTGCGTTGGTTGAAAACAAATTAGCCTAATACAAACTTCACAGGATTCATTTGGTTTTTCGTTTACAATTATAGTTTACGACAAATCTTACTAAATTGCAAGTGTAAAATATAGAAAATACAAGCTTTATACAAAAAAATAAAGAATGATATAATATTGAGTGGAGGGAATTTCTATGGAACCAGCAATAAAATGCAATATATGTCCAAGAAACTGCAATGTAGACAGGTCAAAATCAAAAGGACTTTGTAACATGCCTTGGCAGGTAAAAGTATCAAAAGCCTATTTGCATCATTGGGAAGAGCCTTTTATAAGTGGAACAAGAGGCTCTGGAACAGTTTTTTTCAGTGGTTGTAACCTAAAGTGTGTCTTTTGTCAAAATTACGAAATAAGTCAATACCAATTTGGTAAATTTCTAACAGTAGAAGAATTAGCACAAGTATTTTTAAATTTACAAAAGCAAGGTGCCCATAACATAAACCTTGTTACTCCTACAATCCATGTCTTCTCAATAAAAGAGGCGATTTTATTAGCAAAAAGGCAAGGGCTTCAAATACCTATAGTATATAATACAAACGCCTATGAAAATGTAGAAACTTTAAAAATGTTGGAGGGATTAATTGACATATATCTTCCCGACCTCAAATATTACAATGACGCTCTTGCAAAAAAATATTCCAAAGCTCCTAATTATTTTGAACACGCAACAAAAGCCATATTAGAAATGTATAGGCAGGTTGGAATACCTCAATTTGACGAAGAAGGAATATTAAAAAGAGGTTTAGTGATAAGACATCTCATAATGCCGGGATTTGTAGAGGACACTAAAAAAATTCTTTTGTGGATTAAAGAAAACCTCCCAAAAGAAATATATGTAAGCTTAATGAGTCAATATACCCCTTATTATCAAGCTCAAAAGTATCCAGAAATAAATAGAAAAATCACTCCTCAAGAATATGATGAAGCTATAGATTTTTTCTTTGAGATAGGCCTTGAAAATGGCTTAATTCAAGAAATAGAAAGCGCCAGTGAAGATTTCATCCCTGATTTTGATTTAGAAGGATTAGAATAATTTTAGTAAATGTTGTATATCTTGTGGCAAAGGCGAATAAACAGAAATGCTTTTTTCTTCTAAAGGGTGTACAAAAGTAAGCCTGTAAGCATGCAATGCTTGCCTTTTAATATAATCATCAGAAGAGCCGTACAATGTATCTCCTACAATAGGATGTCCAATATGGCTCAAATGTACTCTTATTTGATGAGTTCTTCCTGTTTCAATTTTTACCTTTAAAAGAGAAAACCTTTCACTGCTTTTTATCACTTTGTAATTGGTTATAGCTCTATCTCCTTCCTCGGATACCATTCTTTCAATGCCACTTTGTGGTTTTCTCGATATAGGAAGGTCAATTCGACCTTCCCCTTCCATTTTTCCTTCTACTACTGCAAAATAAAGTTTACTCATAGGCTTTACAATTTGAAGATAATACTGCATAAAAGGACGTTTGGCAAATACAACCAGACCCGACGTACCCTTATCTAAGCGATTAACAGGTCGAATCAAAGCCTTTATTCCTTTATCTTTAAAATACCACGCTACCCCATTTGCAAGAGTACCACTTTGATATCTTTTTGTTGGATGCACAACTACTCCAGCTGGTTTATCAACTATTAAAACATCCTCGTCCTCATAATATATATCCAAACCCATTTTTTCCGGGGCAATATCAGAATCTACCTCGGGAAGGATTAAATCAATCACATCCCCTGGTTGGAAAATTCTTTGTACATTTTCTTTTACGCCATTTACTAATATTTCTCCTTGCCACTTATAAATTCTAATAAGTCTTTTAGAAAAACCTTTGTTCCTCAAAAAATTTTCTAATATAACGCCTTTTTCATTTTCTCCAACGATTAATCTCATTTTCCCACCATTTTCTAATTTATTTTAATGCAAAAAATTTATGTGGTATAATCAATTTATAAATAAAATACAGCGGTTGGTGATTTTATGAAACAAATAATTGTAGGAGTAGGCGGTATTGTCATAAAAGATAATAAAGTTTTATTGGTAAGGCATACTTACGGCCAATTTAAAGGCAAATGGATAATACCCAGCGGCCATGTGGAGACCGGTGAAAATATAGACGATGCAGTTTTAAGAGAAATAAAAGAAGAAACTTCAATAGAAACCCGTGTAAAAAATATCATTTCTATAAGAAGTATAATACTTCCCGATGGCAATTCGGAAATATACATTGTTTTTTTGTTAGATTATGTTTCAGGAACTCCTACTTCTGACGGAATAGAAAATGACGCCGCAGCTTTTTTTGACATAGATAAAGTCATAAATGATGAAAATGTAGTCTATCTTTCTCGCTATTTAATTAAAAAGGTATTGACACACACTTATAATAAATTGTCCCCTGACCTCTTTTATCCTTTTGGCAATTTTAATTATAAGCTATTTTGTTGAAATATATTCGTACTTATCTTTATTTTTAAAAGCCTCATCAAGCACTTCTGTATCATAATAGACTGCACCACATTTTTGGCAAACATATGCCGGCACATCTTTAATTATTATAGTCCTTTTCCCCCTTACCAACTTATATTCTACATTTTGTATCTCTATTTTGCCACCACAAAAGCACTTTTCCATTAGTTTCACTCCTTGTCACGTCGATTTCAAGTTGATAAGGACTTTTTTCTATTATATCATAAATTTCGACATAAATCCCTTAAATTTTAGCCAAAAATTTTGTACCACTTGAAAAAATATTTGAATAATGTTAGAATTTTATTGTAAATGTTAATTTTAAACTTTATAAGATATTTTTGCAATTTTAAACACATTAAAATGCAAATTAGCTTTTATAAAATTAAAAGGAGGCATATTAAATGTACGGTCTTGAAAAATTAAATATAATCAATGTTAAAAACGTTTACCGTAATTTTCCCGTCCCTAAATTAGTTGAAGAAGCTATAAAAAGAGGAGAAGGAGTACTTGCAAATAATGGTGCTTTTAATGTTTATACCGGTAAATACACAGGTCGTTCTCCAAATGATAAATTTATTGTGGATGAACCAGAAGTTCATGAAGATATATGGTGGGAAAATAATAAAGCTATTTCTATGGATAAATTTGAAAGGTTGTACAACCGTTTAACTGCTTATTTACAAAATCGAGACATTTTTATATTTGACGGTTTTGTAGGTGCTGACCTTCAATATAGAATTCCTATAAGAGTTATAACAGAATATGCGTATCAGAGTTTACTGGCACGCCAATTGTTCATTCGCCCTAATGAAGAAGAACTTAGAAATCACATCCCCGAATACACGCTAATTGCTGCACCAAAGTTCAACTCTATACCTGAATTAGACGGTGTAAATTCTGAAGCTTTTATTATATTAAGTTTCACTAAAAAACTAATTATAATCGGTGGCTCTCAGTATGGAGGGGAAATCAAAAAGTCAATCTTTACCCTCATGAACTATCTAATGCCAAAACGAGGCGTGTTATCAATGCATTGCTCTGCCAATATTGGCAAAGATGGAGATACCGCCCTCTTTTTCGGCTTGTCAGGAACGGGAAAAACTACCCTCTCTGCAGACCCTCAGAGGTTTTTAATTGGAGACGATGAACACGGATGGTCAGACAAAGGCATTTTCAACTTTGAAGGAGGATGTTATGCTAAATGCATAAATCTTTCAAAAGAAAAAGAGCCTCAAATTTGGAATGCTATAAAGTTTGGCACCGTACTTGAAAACGTTGTATATGATGAAAATACAAGAGAGCTCGACTATAGCAGTGATAAAATTACAGAAAACACAAGGGCAGCCTATTCTATTGACTTTATACCTGGTGCCATCCCGAGTGGAATGGGAGGGCATCCAAAAGCAATTATATTTTTAACAGCAGACGCTTTTGGGGTTTTGCCACCGATTGCTAAACTTGCAAAAGAGCAAGCGATGTATTATTTTTTATCCGGTTACACCAGCAAATTAGCGGGCACAGAGAGAGGTATCACAGAGCCTCAAGCTACTTTTTCTACTTGCTTTGGAGCACCCTTTTTACCTTTAAAGCCAATGGTCTATGCAAAAATGTTAGGAGAAAAAATCGAAAAATACAATACAAAAGTCTATTTAGTAAACACTGGATGGTCTGGTGGACCTTATGGGATTGGAAGCCGCATTAATTTAACTTACACAAGAACAATGGTGGCAGCTGCATTAAATGGCTCATTGGACAACGTAGAATTTGTAAAAGATCCTATCTTCAATTTAAGCATACCTACCTCTTGTCCAGGGGTACCTTCTGAAATTTTAAATCCCAAAAATACATGGGCCGATAAAGAAGCATATGAAAAAGCAGCAAAAAATTTAGCAACTAGATTTGCAGAAAACTTTAAAAAATACAAAGATGTAACTGAAGAAATTAAAAAATCAGGCCCAAATGTTTAAAAGCATAAAGTCTCCTTGCAGTGCGTACTGCTAGGAGACTTTTATAATTTGTAGCCATTATAATATATCTTTCATATTATAAAGTAGAAGTCAACCTAAAAAAGGAGGTAAGTTTATGTCTGACAAACACAAACACCATGAAAACCAATGGATTTGGATTATAATCATCATTTTGATAATTTTGTTATTTGTACCTGGCATCATCATATGGGAAGAACCTAAAAACGCTGTTTAATAAAAAGGGGCAACTGCCCCTTTTTATTAAACAGCTCAAAATTATTTTCCTTTCTTTTTTAAGTTGGTGATTTGCTCTAATCTCCTTTGTATGTCCTTCTCAAAACCAGAATCCGTCGGTACATAGTATTTCCTGTCTTTAAGATTATCCGGTAGACATTGCATATCTGTTACTTTCTCTTCAAAGTCGTGTGCATACTTATACCCTTTGCCATATCCTAATTCTTTCATAAGCTTTGTAGGAGCATTTCTTAAATGCATAGGCACACTTTCAGCAATTGTCTCTTCTGCATCTTTTTTAGCTTTATTATATGCCACGTATACCGCATTAGATTTAGGAGCTAACGCTAAATATATTGCCACCTGTGCCAGATTTACACTACATTCAGGCATTCCAATATAATGGCAAGCATTATATGCTGCAACAGCCATTTCAAGAGCTTGAGGATCTGCAAGCCCAATATCTTCAGAGGCAAAGCGTATCATCCTTCTTGCGACATAGAGAGGGTCTTCTCCCGCTTCTAACATCCTTGCAAGCCAATACACTGCCGCATCCCAATCGCTATTTCTTAAAGATTTGTGAAAAGCTGATATTAAATTATAGTGCTCCTCTCCCTCTTTATCATACAGTAAAGTCTTTTTTTGCATTGCATCTGCTAATATATCATCTGTAACAATTCTTTTCCCTTCAATTACCTCTGCTGCCATAACTGCAATCTCCAATGTATTTAAAGCAACTCTCGCATCTCCATTTGCAAAAAGTGCAATCTTCTTAAGCTGATCTCCGCTAATTTCTATATCATACATTCCAAGACCTCTTTCTTTATCCCTTAAAGCTCTTTTAAGTAGTACAAGTAAATCTTCTTCTGTAAGAGGTTTCATGACAAAAACTTTAGAACGAGACAAAAGCGCTGAATTTACCTCAAAAGAAGGATTTTCTGTAGTTGCACCAATTAATATTATGTTTCCTTTTTCCACATGAGGCAAAAAAGCATCCTGCTGAGCTTTATTAAAGCGATGAATTTCATCAATAAATACAACAGTTCTAGTTCCATACATAGCATCCAATTCAGCTTTTGCCATTATCTCCTTTATCTCTTTGATTCCTGATAAAACAGCACTAAAGGTGATAAATTTAGAATTTGTCATATTGGCTATAATCATAGCAAGGGTAGTTTTACCTACCCCTGGCGGCCCCCACAAAATCATTGAAGTAATATTGTCCTTTTCAATCAATTCCCTAAGTAATTTCCCTTTACCTAAAAGATGTTCTTGACCTACAAACTCATCTAAAGTTTTGGGTCTCATCCTGTCGGCCAAAGGTTTATTTTTTTTCACTTCATTATCAAATATAGATGCTTGTTTGTATTCCATATTTTCTCACCATCTAAGTTTTATTTTTGTACTTTTTCTTTCTTTTTTCTTTTAGTCGGAACTTTATAGTAACTTTTACAAAGTCCTCTTCTAAAAATTCTGCAATAGCAAGGTCCTTTGTCACAAATTTTACCACAGCAAAGGCATGACTCCCAAATCTATCGTAAATTCGCCCTGCACTATAACAACCTCTTGGAACAGTTCCAACACTATTAGCTACATATCCTACTTGTCCTAATGGGGCAAGGGTAACAGATATTGCTTCATCATCATAGTCATTGTACAAATCCTTTTCTAATCTTACAATCGTGCCTGGTTTCAAAACTTTTGTGCCGTAATAATATTGACATCCAGTTATTGCAATATAAATAGATTTCACCTCATACACTCCCAACTTGATTTTAATTAAAATTATATTTTATTTTACCATTTTGGCCTTTAAAACAATATTCATATCATTCTTTCTTTTATATAAAAGCACAGCAAAGTTGAGCATCCACAGTAAAAGTAAATAACTTTCAACACTACTCAAAAACAACAGCCCACCTAGAATACCAAAACCTACAAGGTCTAATACAGCATCTATTTCAGGTATAGAAGGCTTTCCTCTATTATACCGCCTCTCACCTAATTTTAAAATACCTAAAATGACAGCATAGGTCAAAGAAGCTTTAAAACGAGTAATGGCACTCCACACTCCAAAAGTAGTGGCTAATGCTTTGCCCCCTTTAAATTTTAAAAAGGGTGAAAAAGCGTGGCCTAAAATAGGAGCTATTGCCACAATTGCAATAGCATTTCCTGTAACATACCCTTTTTCAAGAAAATACACCAGCGGAAAATAGCCCTTCATAAAATCAAAAGTAGCGCCAACGACTCCCATTTTAAAGCCTGCTGCATGACCTAAGTTGAAAGCTCCGGGATTTCCATCCCTCACTTCTTCTAATCTTTTTCCCAGCATAAGCCCCATCCAATATGAAAACATCAATGAACCACAGCCAAACTCCAATATACTGAGCAGAATAATCATACATTATTCCTTCTTTCTACACTTATTTCCCTACCCTTCCATAAAACTTTTTTCTTAAATGCCACCTGATAAAAGGAATGTAAAGTTACTAGTATAAAAAAGGCTGTCGAAATAAAATGAAAAATAGGAATAAATATACCAAATCTTCCTGTATACTTTGTAAAATATAGTATTTGCAGAGTATAAAAAAGATAGCCAATTTCGTAAAAAATAGCAATAGGCGAATGAGAAAAAACCAAAAAAGGAGTTATAAATCCCACTAATACAAGTCCTAAAAGCCATAAAACTATCAAGAAAATCGTTCCAAAACTTAAAGTATTTGCACTCAAAATTGCTCCTTTGCTAAATCCCTGTATTTCGCTCATAATACCATAAGGGTACATCCTAAAAGAGACAAGGTCATATCCAATAAAATTTTTAATGTTAATTTTGGCATCTGAGAACTTTTTACCTAAATTAAGGTCATCTAATAGCTCTCCCTTTACACTATAGTGCCCTTTAACTTTCTCATAATTCTCCCTATCCACTACTATACATGATCCATATAAGCCTTTTGGACTTTTTCTTTCAAAAGGAGAAGTAAAAGCAAATATCCCTAAAATATTAGTTATAAGAGCAAGCCTTTCATAAAACTTATCTGTGTAATGATAAGGAATTACAGATATTGCTCCCCCAATTTTCACCTGTTCCTTAAGAAGAGACTCTACTGCAAAAGGAGATAGTCTCACATCTGCATCAAGGAAAATAAGTACATCTCCACTAGACTCCAAAAAGCCATTCCACAAAGCCCAATTTTTCCCTGTCCATCCTTTAGGTAATTCCCTATTTTTTATCACTTTAGCTCCAAAAGTTTTAGCTATTTCGCTTGTATAATCCTCAGAAAAATCATCAACTACAATTATTTCATAAGGCTTATAAGTTTGTTTTTGTAGACTATCAAGAAGATATGGTAAATTTTTTTCTTCATTTCTAGCAGGAATAATTACAGAAACCCTTACATTACCAGTATAATATTGAACACCATTTTTAATAATAACTCGTGAAAATAATATAAAACCACTAATAACTCCTATAATTGATAAAATCAAAACAGTCATACAAGACCCTCTTTTATTTTAATTTTAGAAATTTTTTAAAAACACTTTTTTAGTCTTTTCATCTCCTTCCAATAAATGAATAAATACTTCTTATACTGAACACAATAAGGTTTGTATAGGAAGAGGAGGTGATAACATGACAAAATGGACTCCTTCTATAGGTTGGGGTTGGTGGCTTCTTATCCATATAATAGCTATACCTTTACTGATTTACATTGGAATAAGTTTAAAATAAATAAAATTAAATCCCCCTTTCCTTTATTTTCGCAATATCACACCAAAAACTCATTATCAACATAGTTCCATTACTCTTGCAGGATACCATCAGCCTTTGTAAGGAAGAAAGCAAAATACATAATGATTGACACTAGGCTATAAAAACCGTGCCATATAAAAGGAAAATAAGAAGCTAATTCTTTCTTCTAAAAAGCTGTTTAATTAGTATGACCGGTACAAATACAAATATGCCAAACACTACTCCTAATTCATTTCCCAATGTGCTGTTAGGAAGAGGTTTACCTCCTAATCTTCTTCTTAAAGCATGAAAAGCATTGCCATGAGTATTACCTACCATAATAGCTCTTATAGCGTTCATAATGCTATAAGTATAGTCCTCTCCATAAGTCTCCAAAAGTCTTTTATAGACATCTGGATCAGGATGTCCTGCAGTCTCAGCATAATGCTCAGCAAACATTAAAGCTACCACTTGGTCTTCCGGAACATCTCCAAATTCTCCATTTAACAAATTTTTTATCTCTTCCTTTGACATGCCTGACTTCAAAGCCTCTTTGGCGTGAAAATAACTGCAATAGGGGCAACCATTCACTTGTGTTACCGCCAGCATAATCCTTTCCATAAAATCTTTGCTTAACTTCACTTTTTTAGAAGGTTTAGGCTGCCCTCCATGGGTCAATAAATCTTCTACAAACTTATAAAATGTTTTTACATCGTATATTCTATTTGCCTTTTCTTCTGACACTTTTACTACCTCCAGTTTTATATTTTAGTATTCACACTAATTATACTCTATTATTGGAATAAAAAAAACTTGTCATAATTTTAACTAAAAATAATCCTACCTAATTCTTTTATGACTTCACTTTTTGTAAACAAAGAAAGCACATCCACTTTTTTAATTATTTTCTCGATTATATTGCCCTCTTCTTCCTCTTCCTCTATTCTAACTTTTCTCTTTATTTCTTCTATAAGTTCAGCATAGGTGTAAACTTTAAACCTATCTACATCATAGGTTTCTGCTAAATTTTCTAACAATGCTAAAAATATTTCTTCGTAATCAGCAATATCTTTTAAGTCCAAGATTCCACAAAGTCTTGGTATTATAAATTCAAACAAAGCCCTTTTGTCAGGTATTTCTTGATTGATTCTAAAAATCTCCTTTATATCTTTTATTTTCTCCCCTTCTAAGTTTAAAAGATAATTTACAAAAAATTCTTCTTTTTCCTCTGGGTGTATATAATATTTATATCCTTTTAGTCCTTTTAAAGCTTTTAGACCATCAAAGTACCCTAATTTAAGATTATACCTGGAAAGATTTTTATCAAAATCTAATATCCCTCCTAAATCCTCTTTTGGAGAAATGACCAAAACATTTAAGCCTTTAAAATCAAGTTTCCTCACGATTCCAAAGCTTCCTGTCCTTATGACTATCAAGTCCTTATATCCCTTGTCCATTAGCAAATTAGCAGGAAGATTGTTGTATATCCCTCCGTCAATATACTTTTTTCCATCAATTTTTTCCCTCTTAAAAACAGGCAAGTAAGCGCTTGCCATCAAATAATCTACCAATTTCCCTTGAGGAATGTCTTCAATGTATAATTCCAACGGCTTTAAATCACTTAAAGACACTGTCACAATGCCAAAATCCTTCCCTGACCTTCTTATCTTGTCTTCATCTATAACTTCTTGTAATAAATTCCTCAAAGGAGTTATATCTAAGCCTCCATCTCCAATGATGCCTTTTAATCTTTGAACTAATAAAAGGATATCTTCTCTTTCCAGCTTACCCTTTTTCAATTTCTCTATCTCTTCATCCTCAGCCTTTATGACTTTGGAATAAGAAATATCATACCATAGCTCATAAGCCTTTTCAAAATCTCCTTGCACTAATACAGCCCCATTTAAAGCGCCTACAGAAGTACCTGCAATCCCTCCTACTTCTATTCCTTCCTCTATCAGTGCCTTATAAACTCCTATTTGATAGGCCCCTCTCGCTCCTCCACCTTCTAATACTACTCCATACATTTTATATCCCTGCCTTTTCGCTACTTTGCACTATTAAGTATACCATATATTACCTAGAAAATAAATAAAAGCAGATAGCAATTCATTCTCCCAAAACTATCTGCTTTCTTATTAAAATTGAAATTCAGAAAAGCTTTCTACAAATCTATCAATAGCTTTTAACCTTTCTTTAACCTGTAAATCTATTTTTCCACGTTCACATAAATCCGTCAATAGATAAAGCAAATATTCATCTCTTACAAAAATCCTTCTGGGCTTTCCTATATTTAAAATATAATTGATTACCATATCTAAAACATATTGGACCTCATCATCTTCAGGAGCAAGTAAATATTGATCTATTACCATTTCTGTTCGGGAATCAGCTAAAATACAACTTCTAATAGCAATAGGCCGTTCATACCGTTCATCTCTTATTGTACTATTTACATAAGCTATATCCATCTCTATGTCAGTCCCCGTATTTTTTTGCTTGGCAATCCTCGATAAAAGCAATTCATCTTTTAATACAGGAATTAAGTATTTCCTTTCTGGAATAACAAGAGGAGCAGCATGAGTAATCCATGTATTTTGTTGTTTACCATACCTATGAACTAAGGTTTCTCCTGCTTCAAAATCTACTTTAATGTCCTTTTCAATAAAATCTTGAAGAGCCATAAATAAATGCTTAAATACTTCAGTTTCTTTTAATACTTCTTCCTCATCTAGCATACAGAAGTTAGATTTAGTTTAAATACTGATAAAGTCATTAAAGATTATGAAAAAAGAACACCCCTGTACTCATCTTCTATGAGGTCAAATATATGTTTGCTTTTACCCAAAAGTTCATCTTCTTTTTCGGTCAGAGGATCAAGCCAATCAGCCTTATCACGCGCCCATTTCAACCATTTTAAAAGCTTTTCCCTTTTTCCTTCGTCGGCAACCTCAGCTATTTTTCTTTCCATGCAGTCAGTAAATCTTCTTATTTTCTCTGCCTTATCCCAATCAGAAGCAACCTGCTCCAATAGCTTTACCTCTTCCAATTCTCCTTTCCTCATTTGTTCCAAACGCCGCTGTCTTTCACGCTCTTCCCATTCTCTCTTTTCTTCTCTTTCTTTCAGTTCATCTGCAGCTCGAAGTTTATTTGCAACAACAAACATATCATAAATTATTTTTCCTACTTGAGCTTCCAAAGGCTCATTGTCATTATCTTTGTATTCCATCTTATATTGGATGCTATTCCCAAACCAGCTTTTTGCAGATATTGACAACACCAAATAAGTCTGGACTTCAACATTGTTTTGTGAACCTCGTTTTCTTCTTGTTTCTTCTTTCAATTCAAAATAAAACGCTGAATGCATAACAACAAAATAAGCTGTATCCTTGCCTGAATCTATACTAACCTGAGTATAACCCTCCATATCCTCAAGCGTGCTCATAATTGTATCCAATATTCTATATGCCCTGTTTATATTAGATTCTGAAACACTTATTGGGAGAATAGCTTTATTCTCTCGATATTTACTTTTTACACTTGCATAATAGCTTGAACTGAAGCTGGCCTGTTTTAATGCCTTGTCCCTCTTTTTCCTATAAATTACTTCTTCCTTGTGCTCAGTAATTAAATGGTGTGGGTTTCTAAGGTGGCCTTTTACCTGTATTTGTGAGCATGTTTCACTAATAAACGTTTTTGTTTCTTCTCTTAGTAAGCTAAGCTCTTCATCAGCCATCAACTCAGCGTCCGTTAACTGTTCAAGATCTGTCCTGTACTTAATAACATAATTGTGGACATGCTTTTTAAGTTCTCCGGTTACTTTTGGCAAAGCAGGCCTTGGAACCTTTTGTCCGGCTTTAACTCTTGCCCAATAACCACTTGGCGGCAACGGAATCCCAAGCCTTTTGCAATGCTTCCGTAGCCCGTTATCGGATATACCATACCTTTTAGCAACAGTAGTTACAGGTTCCGCCCATACTTCATTATATAACGCTTCTCTTTCATCTGCAGTGATAAACCTAAAATCCATAAAATCACCCTCACTGTATTTTAAAGTTCAATAAATGCCTTTGTCTTATTATGTTCGTATATAGACATATAAAGCCGTTTCAACATCGGCATACACCCATTTCTTTTTTTCACCGAAGCTCAATTCTAAAAACTCCTTTTACGACTATATTTACCACATTTAGGACAAGGATAATTCTCAAGATTAATTGCTTTTTGTTCTCCTACAACATCACAATCGATTGGGTGTAATACAACTTTACATTTAGGACATCTATACTTCACTTCATGTCAATTCTCAAATTAAATCTCCAAAGATTTTCAAATTATAATGGCATTTTTTAAGTGCATAAAAGTATTTTTTCTCAAATTATTACAGACTGATTAAAAAATTTTTTCACTTTTTAAGAGCATTACCGCCAAAATATGTTAATATCTGTTATTGGCAATTTGAATTAATTGATGTATAATAAAATGAGAGTAGCGAAAGCTACTACTCTCATAAACTGATTTCATTTTGTGCCTGGTATATTACTTCTTCATCTATCTCTCTTAGCCTTTTAGAATACGCATAGAGAAGAGAAGTTGTTACCAGGTTATTTATTATCCTTGGCAGCCCTTTTGTTAGAGAATATATTGCTTCATATGCTGATGGTGTAAATATATCATCCACCACTCCGGCTATTTTCATTCTTGTTTTTATATAATCTTGAATTTCTTCTTTTTTTAGCCCTTGCATCACATACTTTATAGAAATTCTTTGCCTTAGTGCACTGTTTACATTCAAGGCTAGTTTGTTTCTTATGTGTGGTTGTCCTGAAAGTATCAATATATACGGGTTTTGAGAATCCATATTAAAGTTAAATATTATTCTCAAATCTTCGAGAACATCATTAGAAACCAGTTGTATTTCATCTAATATTATGACAGGAGTTATCTTCTGGCTATAGTAAAGTTCTGTTATCGCTCTTTGTATCTGGTGAAAGAGCGTTACTTTTTTGTATGAGGGTGTTTCGCCTAAAATCATAGCTAATGCTTGATAAAATTCTCTCACCGTGAGTGTAGACAGAGCAAAGTAACATGGTTTAAATGTAGAACGGTTGAGGCTTTCAGCATATCTTCTTAATGCGGTAGATTTGCCTGAACCGGCCTCCCCAACGATAAGTCCTATACCCCTTGTTTCTTGCAAATATTTTAGCCTGGCATTTAATTCAGCAATGTCTTCACTTATGTAAAGGTCGTTTACACTTATCTCTTTAGAAAATGGATTAAATTTCATTCCAAAATATTGGGTAAACATTGTAAACACCTCTTTTTTAATCAATGATATCATTAAAGGATATTACTGTGGAATTAGGTTTTGCAGCAAAATCCACAGTATCTTCTTTTTCGCTTACAACTTTTCTGTCTTCGATATATTCTACAGGAATTTTAGCATTCTCATGAAAATTTACCTTATACGCTTCCCCTACTTTTTTGCCTTCATGAAAAAGTAGAAGGGGTGTATCATCCTTAAGCCACTGCGGGTCATATCTGACTTCTAAATGCATACCTTTAAACTTTTCTTCTGTTTCATAAAGGATATTTTCCACTTTAAGTGTAGCATCTTTGTTTACTTTACGATTTACTCTTATAAGAAAATATTCATTCAACATATCTATGTCTTTACACATATTTACCCTTGATATTTGAGACATGAAAAAATCTAAAGGACTCATGCCAATACTGCTGTGTTCTTTTCGGTTGTAATCCTCCTCCAGCCATTTAAAAAACATCATATTGAGTTCATCTATACTCTTTATGGATGTAGGATCTATTGTGCTTAAAAATCTCATTCTCACCGTATGAAAGAATCTTTCTATTTTCCCTTTTGAATGAGGTGAAAAGGGCTCAGCGTGAATAAGAGATGTACCTAGTGAAGCACAGATATACTCCAATTGAGTGCTTCTATATATCTTTCCATTGTCAGTGTAGAGCATTTTGGGTATCCCCCTTCTTAGCACTGCTTCTTTAAATGAGTCTCTTAAAGCTAAAAAATTCTGGGTATAGTAAAAGTGAGCATAGGTACACAGCCTTGAAGCATCATCTATATATGCAATAAGATACGTTTGTCTCTTTGTTTTACCTTCTTTAATATATGGCCCATACATGACATCAGTTTGCCACAGTTCATTGATGTATTCATGGGAAAACCTCTTTGTTTTACCCTCTTTTTCTTTATCTAAAGATTTTACAGGAATGTTTTTCAAAAACCTATAGAATGTCGAAAGGGATACTTTATCCGGTGATAATCAAAATTTTTATTTAAATCTTTCGGGTTTAATGCTAAAATTATGTGAGAGAGGCCAGAAATGATTTTTGGCAATAGGCATAAAACCGTTGGGAGAAGAGTGGTACAATGCTTATTATGTCCAAAATCTCTCTGGCCCTCTCTCTTTGTGAGTCAGTCTCAGATAACTTTATGTAAGGGTTTATTTGCCTTAATCCGTATATGATAAAACTTAAATTATTCATTATCCTTTTGGTGTAAAAATATATATGCTGTCTTGAAAATAGTATGGTGGGGAAGTTTCTTTTTAAGCCATTTATGAAAGAACTGACAGTTCTTTCTCTGAGGAGTGTTTCTTTTAAAGACTTTACAATCATATTGAAAGAATACTGAAAATGAGGAATACAGAAATCAGGAAGGTAGGATAGAATCCTTTTACACACAGGGCATATATATCTTCTTATGGTTATTTTTATACAGTTAAGTTCATCCAAATAGTAACGGTAATAAAACCCGTGCTTTTTTAGTTTTACTCTACACTTGCAATCGGGATAAGGACATCTATCTGGTGGGTCAGGGAAATTGTAATCTTTACCTTTATGTAAATACTCTTCAATGTTATCAACATGGAAAACTATTTGCATAAGTAACCTCTCCAATTAAAATTAATGCTAAAGGAATATGATAAATTTTTTTCATATTCCTTTAGCATTAATTTTATCACAAGATTATTTAATCTGAGAAATTTTATCGGTTTTAAGCTAAATTAATTTGAGAAATGACAACTTCAAAACAGTCACCATCATAATCTAAATGTATGAAAAATCTTCCATAAAACTCATCGCACTTTGGACAACGATATACTTTATGACCATAACCATCACCAATTACTGAATTTTTTTCAAGAAACAATTTCTTAATATGTTCTATGGTTTTCTTTGAATGTATAAGATGCGGAAGCAAAGCAAATTCAGATTCAAAATTCATAAGATTATAGGGACTATACTCCATTCCAATACCTATTTTAAAGCTTTTTGAATTCTACGATATTTTAGCTCCATAATTTCTTCTTTCCATGATGTCAAATATAATAGCATGAGTGTCAATTTTTTTACTATGACATCTATTTCAAAGTCGACAGTTTCTTAGCATATCGTTCTTCATTGTAGGCTTCACCATTTTTTAGCACATCGTATATTTCTTCTATTAATATTGCGGCGATTTTTTCTTTTGCCTGTTGTTCTGTGTATCCTGATTTTTTTAGTCTTTCCAGTGTCACTTTGGTAATTGGTGGATTATTGTCTCTAATCTGGTTATTTACAACCTCTAAAATAATCCTTTTTAAATTCTGATTGGCCAAACGGCTCACCTCCTCATTCTTACTTTCTCTCTATTAAAACTACCGTCTCAACATGATAGGTATGAGGAAACATGTCTACACATTTTACTTTTTTCACTTTATATACATCTTCACTGAGGGTTTTTAAATCCCTTACAAGAGATTCAGGATTACACGAAACATACACTATTTTTTCAGCGTTAAATTTCACAATGTCTTCAAGCGCTTTTGGATTGATTCCAGACCTTGGGGGGTCTACAATTACTACATCAGGTTTTTCTTTTATCTCCTTTAACTTTTGAGATACATCGCCAGCAATAAAAGTGCAATTTTCAAGGCCGTTTAGCTCAGCATTTTTTCTTGCTGACATAACTGCTTCTTCTACTAGTTCTATCCCAATTACCTTTTTAGCCATTGGAGCCATAATTATGCCTATGGTTCCTGTACCAGAGTACAAATCAAAAACTATTTTGTCAGATACATCTCCTGCAAATTCCCTCACTGTCTCATAAAGTTTTTCTGCTCCGTATGAATTAGTTTGAAAAAAAGAAAATGCACTTATTTTAAATTTTAAATCCAAAATCTCTTCTATGAGATAATCTCTTCCATATAACACTTCCAATCTTTCGCATACTACAGCATCTGACCAGGAATCGTTTTGAGTATGTAGTACACCTACAAGCCGACTTTCAAAATTCGCATTTTTATATCTTTCAATAAGCTCTGTAAAGTCATGTTGCAACTGTGTTGTCGTCACAATGTTTAACAAAATCTCTCCTGATTTTGATGCCTTTCTCACAACCAAATGTCTCAAAAAACCTTCATGAGTCTTTTTGTCATAAAAAGGAAGTCCTTTTTTTATTGCATAATCAAAAGTAAGATTTAAAGCTTTGAGAAAATCATCTTCAACAATATTACATTTGTCTGTCATGATTACCTCATAAAATCGACCTTTTCTATGAAGTCCTAACGCCGCATTGCCTTCTTTATCTTTTCCAAAAGTGTATTCCATTTTATTCCTATAACCATGCTCTTTAGGACTTTTTACAATACCTAAAAATTCGTACTCTGTTATTCCTTCTTTTTCAAAAAGCTTTTTCAAAATATCTTCTTTTATCTTAAGTTGATCTTGATAGCTAACATTTTGATAAGTACAGCCGCCACAATCTCCAAAGTGAGGGCAAAGGCTTTGCTTCTCCAAAGTAGAATTCTCTATTACCTCTACTATTTCGCCTTCTACCATATCCTTTTTTACTTTTTTAACTTTTGCCTTTATTTTTTGCCCCAAAAGTGCTCCTTTTATTTTTACTTTTTTCCCCTCAAAATAGCCTATCCCAAATCCACCAAATTCCATCTCTTTTACGTCAACTGTGATAACATCGTTTTTTCTCACTGTCATTCCTCCTTTGCTATCTAGATTATACCTTATTTTGCTCAATAATTCTAATATTACTTATTAAAATGTTTTCATCAAAAAATAAAATAACCTTTACATAATTTTAATAACGTTGTATACTAATACTGGGTGAGAGAGTGAAAGAGTGAGAAAGGATGAAGAATTAAAGTGTTTATAAACAACCTAACAGTTGCAAAAGGAGCCATAGTATTGTCTCTTTCCTCAAATAGAGAGGAAGAAGAAGAAATCAAAAAACTTCTCTTAGAAAAAGGTTACAAATGCGCTGTAACAGAGCTGGGAGGTAAAAGTAGCGAATTCAATGAAAAAATAGTCTCTGCAGTGGTAGGAGCAGCTTTAAACAATAATGTAATTGAAAAAAATCCAACTTCTATGCACGCCCTCTTACATGCTACAATTGAAGCTGTAAAATCCTTATCCTTGACTTTGCCCTTAGACGTAAGCCTTATGATGAAAATTGCAGTTGTAGCAGATAATACTTGGATTGCAGTTTCAATGTTTGGAAAATCAGCTTTACATCCTCTCACAAATCATGAAAGGTTGGGTTTTGGAATAATGCACTTATAAAGTACATAAGGGGAGACAGAGGGAAAGAGTCATAATACTATGGCTCTTTTATTTTTTCAGGAGGTGAAATAATGGTACCAGATACAGTTTTAGGAGCTATTTATTTGTCAATCATAGACATGGTTTTGTTGTCAATGCTTCTGTTAGTAATTGGTGCTATATTATCAAAGATATTTCCGTTATTTAGTAAAATCGAAAAATTTATTAACAAAAAATAAGGAGTGACACAAATGGAGCTTCTGTTAAAACTATTTAATGATATGATACAAACTACCGGTCTTGTTCATTTAACTTGGGGTAATGTGTTTTTAATATTGGTAGGTATATTCCTCATATACTTAGCTATTGTAAAAAAATATGAGCCATTTTTACTCCTTCCAATAGGTTTTGGCAGTATTGTAGCAAACATACCAGCTACTGATTTATTGGAACCTGGGGGACTCATACACTTTTTTTACTTAGGGGTTGAAAAGGTTATCTATCCTCCCCTTATCTTCCTCGGCGTAGGTGCCATGACGGACTTTGGGCCTATGATTGCAAATCCTAGTTTAATGATTTTAGGTGCTTTTGCCCATATAGGAATATTTATAGCATTAATAGGCGCGAAACTTTTAGGTTTTAGTATATTTGAAGCGGGGGCTATAGGGATTATTGGCGGTGCAGATGGACCAATGGCAATTTACGTAACTCAAAAATTAGCTCCCCACCTTATGGCTCAAATATCTGTCGCTGCGTATTCTTATATGGCGTTAATGCCTTTAATACAACCTCCTATCATGAGGTTACTTACTACAAAAGAGGAAAGGCAAATAATGATGAAACAGATGAGACCCGTTTCAAAAACAGAAAAAATCGCCTTTCCTATTGTAATAACTGTTTTAATAGATTTACTACTTCCTCCAATTGCTCCTCTTATAACAATGTTGATGTTGGGAAATCTTTTAAAAGAGTCGGGAGTTGTAGATAGGCTTGCAAAAACAGTCAGTGGAGAATTTATGAACGTAATTACGATATTATTAGGAGTCTCCATAGGCTCCACCATGAAAGCAGACACTTTTTTGACCATTAAGACATTAGAGATAGTCACCTTAGGGCTTATCGCTTTTATGACAGGAACAGCTGGAGGTGTACTGGGAGCAAAATTTTTAAATAAACTTTCTGGTGGAAAAATAAATCCTCTTGTTGGCTCTGCAGGTATAGCTTCTGTTCCAATAGCTGCGAGAGTGTCCCACTCTGTAGCCATAAAAGAAAATCCTTACAACTTTTTAATAATGCACGCCATGGGGCCAAACCTTGCCGGAGTTTTTGGAACGGCAATAGCAGGTGGAATAATGCTTGTACTATTAGGAGTTCATTAAAACAGCCAAAATGGCTGTTTTTTTATTGTATCACAAAGATATATGCAAGAATATTATATTAGTAAATATATAGATTTGGGAGGTTTAAAAATGTACGACTATAATCCTTATGTACAAGATTATGCTTTTCCTCCTCTAAAGCTTGCACAAGCTTATGTACCTTTACAGAAATATGTATCTATTTATCCTCCAGAAGAAGCCATTAAAAAAGGCACTGTTTTTCCTGAACTTGATATGCCTTATGTAGGCGAAAAAATGAGGTGATAAAATGGATGGCAATCAAATATCTTTGCTTAAGAAAATCATGGAAATAGAGTTTACCTGTATAGATTTGAATCTATATTTAGACACCCATCCCGATGACCAAAAAGCCCTTCAAGACTATAACTATTATTCCAACCAATTGTCTATGTTGAAACAACAATATGAACAATTTTACGGGCCCTTGATGGTTTTTGGTCATTCACAAAGTCAATATCCTTGGAAATGGGTAGATGACCCATGGCCTTGGGAAATAGAATATTGAGGAGGACTTTGTTATGTGGGTTTATGAAAAGAAACTACAATATCCTGCTAAAGTATGCAAACCAGATGTAAAAATGGCAAAATACCTCATCGCCCAATATGGAGGCCCTGATGGAGAATTGGCAGCCGCTTTAAGATATCAAACTCAGCGATTCGTCATGCCTACAGGAAAAGCAAAAGCAGTTTTGACAGACATTGCTACAGAAGAATTAGCACACCTTGAAATAATAGCAACTCTTGTTTTCAAGCTTTTAAAGGGAGTACCAGTAGAAATATTAAAAAGAGAAGGATTAGGGGAATACTATACAGAACATGATAGAGGCCTATTCTATGCAGATACAACAGGAATGTTATGGACCGCCGCCTATATCCAGGCTAAAGGAGATGCAATCGCTGATCTACACGAAGATATGGCAGCCGAAGAAAAAGCAAGAGCAACTTATGAACATTTAATAAATCTCACAGATGACCCTTGTGTAAAAGATACTCTCAGGTTTTTGAGAGAAAGAGAGATTGTACACTTCCAAAGATTCGGAGAAACTTTAGTACAAGTAAGAGAATATATGGAAAGCAAAAAATTCTTTTAAAAAGGTAGATGTATGTCTATTGACATACATCTACCCACTCTCCTTTAACTATTTTATCAATGTCTTCGACTTTTATGGTAGCAGCAGCATTTGTATCACCAGCTGCAGGATATACTACCTCATAATTTTTTAAAGACACATCATAATATACTTCAACCGGATTTTTCAGCCCATAAGGACAAACGCCACCAACAGAATGCCCTGTAACTTCTAACACTTCTTCTGGGGATGCCATTTTTGCTTTTGTTTTAAAAGTATCTTTAAATTTTTTATTGTCTATTTTTTTATCCCCTGCTGTTATAATCATAATATATTTATCTTTTAATCTAAAAAGCATAGACTTTGCTATTTCCCCAGGAGTTACCCCTAAAGATTTAGCTGCTTTTTCCACAGTGCTTGTATCTTCAAAAATTTTTATTTTAATATCATATCCTTTCTCTTTAAAAAACTCTTTCACCGCTTCTACTGACACCTCTACACCACCTTTAAATACCACAAGTTTTACATAAAAGAGCATTTTTTAAGAAAAATTTATCAGCAATTTTAACTGCATCTTGAGCCGTTTTTCCGTAATAATCTGCTCCAATCTTATAGGCATATTCCTCAGTCAAAACAGCCCCGCCTACCATTATTTTCACATCAGTATTTGCTTTAAGCAGTTTGATAATTTTCTCCATATTAAACAAAGTTGTCGTCATCAAAGCACTTAGACCTACTAACGGTGCCCCTGTTCGCTTTACTTCCTCTAATATCACTTCTCCTTTTACATCTTTTCCTAAGTCAATTACATCATATCCATAGTTTTCAAGCAAAACTTTTACTATATTTTTTCCTATGTCGTGAACATCACCTTCAACAGTTGCAAGGATTATTTTGCCTTTAGATACTGAACCTTTTGGAAGCTTTTCTTTTATTATCTTAAAAGCGCTTTGCACCACTTCTGCAGAGCTCAAAAGTTGTGGCAAGAAATATATGCCTTTTTCATATCTATCTCCCACTTCTTTTAAGGCAGGAATTATTATGTTATCAACTATAGAAAGAGGCTGAACTTCCTCCTCTAAAATATTTTTTACTATATCTTCTACTCCTGACTTTTTGCCTTCTAAAATCTGGATATAGAGTTTTGATTTTAAATCTTCTTCTTGAATTTTTTGTTGTTCTTTCTCTTTGATCTCCTCTTTTTGCTTTTTCCCATATATATTCAGATAATTCACACTGCCTTTATCTTTATTTAGTAAAACCATTGATGCCCTCAAAGTGTCCATCATGGCTTCATCGCAGGGATTTATAATAGCAGTAGTAAGCCCATAAGATGCTGCCATTGCTAAAAAAGTAGAGTTTATCAACCTTCTTTCAGGTAAACCAAAGGAAACATTGCTAAGTCCCACAACAGTATTTGCTCCTAACTCTTCTTTAGCCAATTTTATCGCTTCTAAAGTCTCAATTGCAGCCTCCTGCTCAGAAGAAACCGTCAGCACAATACAATCTATCAATATGTCCTCTTTAGGTATGCCATACTCTTCCGCTTTTTTTATAATTTTTTTCGCATTTTCAATTCTTTCATGTCTATCTTTGGGAAGCCCTTTATCTCCTACAGTAAGTCCTACAACACAAGCTCCGTATTTTTTGACAATAGGAAGCACTTCTTTTAAACTTTCCTCTTTTGCACTTACAGAGTTGATTATGGGTCTACCTCTTAAAATTCTTATAGCTTTTTCTACAGCTTTAATATTAGTGCTATCTATTTGAAGAGGAATGTCTACCACATTTTGTATTTCAGAAACTACTTTAGGAAGTAATTCTTCTTCGTTTACCCCAGGAACTCCCACATTTACATCCAATATTTCCGCTCCGCATTTTTGCTGTTTTATAGCTTCCTCTACTGCTAAACTCACATTTCCCGCCAAAAAAGCCTCACTTAACTTCTTTTTTCCAGTAGGATTTATACGTTCCCCTATAACCCTTAAAAGATAATTTTCACCTATGAAAACTGTTTTTGTATTGGAAGCTACAGCTGTAAATTTGTTGACTTTGACTTTTGGCTTTAAATCTTTTACAGCTTTTTTAACAAGTTTTATATAGTGAGGAGTAGTACCGCAGCACCCTCCCACTATAGAAGCGCCTTTTTCAACAAGAGAAGGAAAGAAACTAGCAAATTCTTCTGGTTTTAAGTCGTAAACTGTTTTGCCGTCGCGAATGACAGGCATACCTGCATTAGGTTGTGCAATAATAGGTATGCGAGAAACTTGAGACATTTTTTCCACTACACTTACCATTTTATCGGGACCTGTCGAGCAGTTAACGCCAATGGCATCCAATCCTAACCCTTGTAAACTAACTACTACAGTTATAGGGTCTGACCCCATGAGAGTCCTTCCATCTTCTTGAAAAGTCATTGTACATATAACTTTCATGCTTGAATTCTCTTTAGCAGCAAGAATGGCAGCTTTTGCCTCCAGCATATCTGACATTGTTTCAATTAAAACAATATCTGCTCCCGCTCTTTCTGCAGCTATAACTACTTCTTTAAAAACATCATAAGCTTCGTCAAAAGTCATGTCTCCATAAGGGGTCAAAAGTTCTCCAATAGGTCCTATAGAAAGTGCCACAGGTTTATCTTTGGAAGCTTCTTTGGCAATTTTGACAGCCTGAGTGACAATATTGAAAACCTCATTTTCCAGTCCATATTTTGCTAATTTTATTCTGTTAGCGCCAAAGGTATTTGTCTCAATCACATCCGCTCCTGCTTCTATATAGGACCTGTGGATATCAAATACTACTTCTGGATGGGTTATATTCATATATTCGGGACACTCTCCAGTTTTTAAACCCCTCTCTTGAAGTTGTGTCCCCATTGCTCCATCAAAAACAATCACTCTATTTGAAAGTTCTTTAAAAATGTCTAACATTTTTAACCTCCATTTAATTCATCTGTACGTTATTTTCTGCAAAATCACAGACTAAATCATCGACTCTTGAAATTATTTCTAACACAACATTTGTACTCCCTAAAGGCATAATGTGAATTCCTGCAACTTCACTGCGTATCCGCTTTATAAACTCTACAGCTATGTTTATTCCCTCTTCTCTTCCTCCATCCTTTAGCCTTTCTAAAACTTTTTCTGGAATATCTATACCTGGCACTTTTTCATTTAAATTGACTGCCATTTTATAGCTTTTAAGAGGTAATATGCCTATCAAAAGTGGTACATTGAAATTTTTAATCTTTTCAATAAACTTAAATAAAATTTCCTCATCATAAACCGGTTGTGTTTGAATAAATTCTACCCCTGCCTCTATCTTAACTTTAAGCTTCTCTAGTGCTTCATCCCTTAAATCATTTGGATTTGCAGTCGTACCGGCGCAAAATTCTGTTGGGGAATCTAATTTATTTCCATTGTAATCATAACCTCTATTAAAAGCACTGATAATCTTTAAAAGCCCAACAGAATCCACATCATACACCCCTTTAGCCTGAGGAGTATCTCCACGGGAAGGGTCATCTCCTGTCAAGGCTAGTATGTTTCTCACACTTAACGCATAAGCTCCTAAGAGCTCTGACTGAAGGCCTATCAGATTTCTGTCTCTACAGGTCAAATGAAAAATAGCTTCAATGTTTAAGTGGTCTTGTAAAAGGTGAGCGACTGCTATAGGACTCATCCGCATATTCGCCATAGGACAGTCCGTTATATTTAAGGCATCTACAATGCCTTTTAATTTTCTCGCTTCTTCAATAGTTTTCGTTATATCTACCCCTTTTGGCGTAGAAATTTCTGCTGTCACAACAAACTTCCTTTTCTTAAGTTTAGTACACAAATTTTCATTTTTCAACATCTACATCGCCTCCATTTTTAAAAATAAAAAAGTCTCTTCGCCAAAAGAAGAGACACCAAAACTCTCTCATCTTTCAGCGAAACGCTGCTGGAATTGGCACCAAGACGCATATAAAATGCCGGTTGCCGGGTTTCATCGGGCCAGTCCCTCCACCACTCTTGATAAGAGATTTAAAGTATTAACTTGTTAAACTATTTAAGCTATATAATACTATGGTTTAATTCCCCTGTCAATACGAAAATTTTTTATGCTTTCAAATGAACTTAAAAATTCTTTTTACAACACTGGCAATTATTTATATTATGGCATTTACTGAATGGCCTGCACTTTGAGACAGAAATTATTAGAGCAAATTCAACACTTTTTTCTTTTTTAATCTTTGTGCAAACCCTTGCATAATAGATTTTTTAATATTATAATATACTTAACACTTGAAAAATGAGGAGGTTTAATATGAATAACGAAAAATTACCAAGAGTAGCCTATTTCTGCATGGAATACGGCTTACAATCAGATTTTAAACTATATGCTGGTGGTCTTGGAATCTTAGCAGGAGACCATCTAAAAGCCGCAAAAGAATTAGGTATGCCTTTAGTAGGAATAGGCATACTGTGGAAACAAGGTTATACAGAACAACATATCGGTGAAGACGGATACCCCTATGATGCCTATCGCAATTACACACGTAAGTACGACTTTTTAAAGGACACTGGAGTAAAGGTAAAAGTAAAAATAAGAAATAGAAATGTGTATTGCAAAGTATGGTTGATAGACAACTTTGACAATGCTCCTCTGTATTTGCTTGACACAGATATACCAGAAAATGGGGACAGATGGATAACAGGTCAACTTTATGGATGGTTTGGTGAAGAAAGAGTTGCACAGGAAATAGTATTAGGCATTGGCGGAGTAAGAGCTTTAAGAGCTTTGGGAATTGATGTTGATGTTTATCATTTTAACGAAGGGCATGCAGTATTAGCAGCCATTGAGCTTATAAGAGAAAAAATGGAAAATCAAAATATGAGTTTTGAAGAAGCATGGAAAGCCACAAGGGAAGAAGTAGTATTTACAACCCATACCCCTGTTAAGGAAGGAAACGAATCTCACGATTTAGAACTTCTTATGTATATGGGTGCAAACAATGGCCTTTCAATTGAGCAAATGGCCCAAATTGGTGGCGTTCCTTTTAATATGACAGTCGCAGGTTTGAGACTTTCTCGCATTGCAAACGGTGTCTCAAAACTTCACGGTCAAACTGCAAACAAAATGTGGGAACATGTTGACAACAAGGCTCCTATAATTTCAATAACAAACGGAATTGATAGAAACACTTGGGTAGATAAAAGAATAATAGAAGCCTACAACAAAGGTGAAGGACTTTTAGAAACTCATAATATTTTAAAACAAGAATTAATTGATTTTGTATATCAAAGGACAGGAGTCAAATTAGACGCTGATAAACTTTTGATAGGTTTTTCAAGGAGAGCTGCTCCTTACAAAAGAAGCGACCTTATATTTACAAATGACGAAGTCATAGGTAATTATCTAAGGTCTAAAAAAATACAAATGGTGTTCTCAGGAAAAGGTCATCCACTAGATGATGTGGGTAAAAAAATTGTCACAAAATTAATAGAGATGACAAAGAAATATCCTGAAAGCGTAGTATTCTTAGAAGATTACGACATGACAATAGGAAAAATGCTTACTCGAGGCGCTGATGTGTGGTTAAACAATCCAAGAAGACCAATGGAGGCCAGTGGTACCTCCGGCATGAAAGCCGCCATGAACGGAGTACTAAATTTAAGCATTTTAGATGGATGGTGGCCAGAAGCTTGTATAGACGGAGTAAATGGCTGGCAATTTGGAGATGGTTTTGAGTCTGACAATATAGAAGAATTAGACAAACACGACCTTGAAGCACTTTATGACGTCCTTTTAAATAAAGTAGTTCCAACCTACTACAACGATAAAGCGAAATGGGAAAATATGATGAGAGAAAGTATAAGGACGACTTATGAAGCTTTCTCAGCTAATAGAATGTTAAAAGAATACTACGATTTAATGTACACAAAAAATAAGTCAACCCCTATTTAAAAAGGCCGCGCAATTGCCCGGCCTTTAATTTATTTTCCCAATCTTTTTTCTAACAATTCTTTTTCTTTTTCATATCCTGGTTTTCCTAAAAGTGCAAACATGTTTTTCTTGTAAGCCTCTACTCCTGGTTGGTCAAATGGATTAACCCCATTTATATATCCGCTTATAGCACAAGCCATTTCAAAGAAGTAGACCAGATTGCCAAAATAGTAAGCTGATATTTCAGGGATATTTACTACAAGGTTAGGAACATTCCCATCTGTATGAGCCAATAATGTACCTTCAAAAGCCTTTTTATTGACAAAATCTATAGTTTTTCCTGCTAAAAAGTTAAGCCCATCTATATTGTCCTTGTCTTCATTTATAACTATATCTTTAACAGGTTTTTCAACATTTAAAACTGTTTCAAAAATATTTCTGCTTCCCTCTTGTATAAACTGCCCCATTGAGTGTAAATCTGTCGTAAAATCTACTGAAGCAGGATAAATTCCCTTATTGTCTTTACCTTCACTTTCTCCAAAAAGCTGTTTCCACCATTCAGAGAAATAGTGAAGCTTTGGCTCATAATTTACAAGTATTTCTATAGCTTTGCCTTTTCTGTACAAAATATTTCTCAAAATTGCATACTGCATGCTTATATTTTCATTAAGGTTGTCTTTGGTATAGACTGTTGAAGCATCGTAAGCACCCTGCATCATATCGTCTATACTAATGCCTGCCACTGCTATTGGCAAAAGGCCTACTGCTGTCAAAACTGAGTATCTTCCTCCAACATCATCAGGAATCACAAATGTTTCATATCCTTCTTCATCAGCTAATTTTTTTAAAGCTCCTTTCGCTCTATCTGTTGTAACGTATATTCTTGATTTAGCCCCTTCTTTTCCGTATTTTTTCTCAAGGAAATCTCTAAAAACCCTAAAAGCTATCGCAGGCTCTGTGGTAGTGCCAGATTTAGATATTACATTTATAGAAACATCTTTGCTTTCTATAAGTTCAAGTAAATCACTTAAATACGTAGAACTTATGCTGTTTCCAGCAAAATAAATCTCCGGCGTATTCCTCTTACCTTTTGGCAATAAATTATAGAAGGAATGAGAAAGCATTTCAATTGCCGCTCTTGCCCCTAAATAAGACCCACCTATACCTATAACTACAAGCACATCAGAATCTGATTGAATCTTCTCTGCTGCTTTTTTAATGCGTTCAAACTCTGATTTATCATAATCTTTGGGAAGACTTACCCATCCTAAAAAGTCATTCCCTTGAGCATTTTTATTAAGCACCATATCAAGAGATAATTTTGCATGCTTTTCCATATATTCAATTTCTTTTTCACTTACAAATTGCAGCGCTTTTGAATAATCAAAGCTTATCAATTTCCTCATATGTAAACCTCCATTCTTTATTTACATACTTATTTTATACCATAAATCTATGTTGTTCAAGTTTTTCAAAAGTATGTATAAGTTTACTTAGCTTTATTTTTACATACCCATAAATTTTTGTCAATCTTTTTGGAATTTTTACTTTATGGGATATAATATAAAGAGGAGGTGCAAAAGTTATGGAGGCATTAGAGGCTTTAAAAAAGAGAAGAAGTATAAGGAAATACATAGATAAACCTATTCCAAAAGAAATATTAGAAGACATAATAGACTGCGCAAGGCTTGCTCCCAGTGGAAATAACGCACAGCCTTGGCATTTCGTCGTTATAACAGACAAAGAAAGACTTAAATTCATAGCAGAAAAAGCTACATATGGGAAATTTATTAAAGATGCAGGAGCTTGTGTCATCGTCTACTGCGATAAAAATAACAGACATCACTTAGAAGATGGTTCAGCAGCAACAGAAAATATATTACTCGCAGCTACTGCCTACGGCATAGGTTCCTGTTGGGTAGCTGGGTATAACAGAACCTATGAAAAAGAAATAAACGAATACCTCAACATTCCTGACAACTTAAGAATGATTTCTATTATATCATTAGGATATCCCGCAGAAGAGCCACAACCAAAATATAAAAAAGCTTTATCTGAAGTTTTACATTGGGAAAAATTTTAAATGAAAGAGGGTTATAATATGTCAAAAGTAGTGGAGAGATTTTTAAAATATGTAAAATATCATACAACATCGGATGAAAACTCAACAACTTATCCCAGCACTGAGGGACAAGTAATATTTGCAAAAGAATTAGCAAATGAGCTTGAAGAAATAGGCCTTAAAGAGGTAAATGTAGATGAAAACGGTTATGTTACGGCTTTACTTCCTTCAAATACTGACAAAGAACTCCCTACAATAGGATTTATAGCTCATATGGACACAAGTCCTGACATGTGCGGCAAAGACGTAAAGCCTCAGATAATAGAAAATTATGATGGCAAAGATATAATCTTAAACAAAGAAAAAAACATAGTATTATCTCCTACTGAATTTCCAGAGCTTAAAAATTACATAGGAAAAACTTTAATCACCACAGACGGAACAACTCTTTTGGGAGCTGATGATAAAGCAGGAATTGCAGAAATAATAACAGCTATGGAATATTTAATAAATCATCCTGAAATAAAGCATGGCAATATAAAAGTAGCCTTCACACCTGATGAAGAAATTGGTAGGGGTGTAGACAAATTTGATGTAAAAAAATTTAATTGTGATTTTGCTTATACTGTAGATGGCGGTGGAATTGGAGAAATAGAATACGAAAATTTCAATGCTGCCAGTGCTAAAATCAAAATTAATGGCAGAAATGTGCATCCTGGAACAGCAAAAGGCAAGATGAAAAACTCCATTTTGATTGGAATAGAACTCCAAAATATGTTACCTGAGCATGAAACTCCTGCCCATACTGAAGGATATGAAGGTTTTTATCATTTGAACAATTTTGAAGGCAATGTAGAACAAACTAAAATGTATTATATTATCAGAGATTTTAATAAGCAAACTTTTTTAGATAAAAAAGAATACCTAAAAAGCATTGTAGAAACATTAAATAAAAAATACGGTGAAGGCACAATAGAGCTTGAACTTAAAGACCAGTATTACAATATGAGAGAAATAATTGAAAAGCATATACACATAATTGATACAGCATTAGAGGCAATGAAATTAGTAGGAGTGGAACCTAAAATAGTGCCTATAAGAGGAGGCACTGATGGAGCAAGATTAAGCTATATGGGGCTTCCAACACCTAATTTATTCACAGGAGGGCATAATTTTCACGGTAAATATGAATTTATACCGACATATGCAATGGAAAAAGCAGTCGAAGTAATAATAAAAATAATTGAGCTTTACGCAGAAAAATAAGGGATAGCCAAAAACTATCCCTTTAATAATTCTTTTTTAAAGACTTTACTGATATCTCAACAAACATTTTATAATTCAATCATACTACAACAAAGAAAACTTTTCCACATACACAGATTTTTCATTTATCAAAAATTGAAGTTTGGCTAATAGCCCAAGATTCCACTTTTCTCTCTTTTACTGTATCCTTTTCTGTCAATTTGCTACACAACAGTGGAGAATTTACATTATATTGCTTTACATTTCTTTTTATAGAACTTATATTGCTGTTTGCATAGCAATAAATACAGCCATGTAGACAAGTATCATAGGCACCAATATCTATACTTTCATCACAATCACAAAGCTTCCTTTGATTCTTATCCTTTCCTATATTGAATTTTTTACCTGAAAGCTCTTCTATTAAAGTTTTATCTATACATCTCGCATGCTCTATACCATAGGGCGATAAATCCAATTCTTCTGCACAAGTCTCAAGTTTAATTGAGTGCTCTTTCGCTATTTCATAAAATCTATATGCAATTTCTAACTTCTGTTCCTTGTTTATCTCATAAGCCCCTATTTTTTCTAAAGTCTTGTAAACTTTAGGATAAAGAGTCACAAAACTGATTATACATTTTGATGTATATCCATAAAGTTCAGACATTATTTCCTTAAAGCTTTTTACATGGTATTCTATATCAAATTCGGGAGTTAAAATAATAGGGTCATAACGCCAAATTACCCTCTCTTTCCCTATTTTGCTAGACAGCTTTTTAAAAACTTCAATTATATGTGATTTTTCTGGCACATTCCTCTCTATTCTTTTATCATAGGGATTTAAAGTAAATAAAAAATAATAAGCATAGTCCTCTATCAAATGCAATTTCGGTATCATTTTTTCTGGATTTTTTGTCCAAAACACAATGCCATCTACTGCATCTTTCTTTAAAGAAACTTTACTGACTTGATGAAAATTAAAAGGATTCCTCACCAAAACATAGCCTTCCTCAATTCTTTTAAAAAACCAATCGCTGTAAAAAGCCGGAATATCCGTTCTCCTGCTTGCACTTATTATCATTCAAATTTCTCCTTTCAAAAAATGAGAAATTGACATGTTCATTTTTACTTTAACATCAATGACAATTCATGTCAATTTCTCCGCTTTTGAATTAACTTTCTTTGTTAAGTTTGTACTCTATTGAATCAACAAGGGCTCTCCAACTGGCCTCAATAATATCTGTAGAAACCCCAATTGTGCTCCATGAATCTTTTCCGTCTGTCGACTCTATTATAACTCTAACTTTAGCAGCAGTTGCAGAATTAGAATCCAAAACCCTCACTTTATAATCTGTCAACCTCATTTCTTTTATCTGTGGGTAAAATCTCTCCAGTACTCTTCTTACAGCATTATCAAGAGCATGTACTGGCCCATCTCCCTCAGCTGCAGCTATCTCCTCTATACTATCGACTTCCACTTTTATAAGTGCTGAAGAATTAACACTATTTACAGAAGGCTCATTTACAATAACTTTGAACTCTTTTAAATTAAATGCTGGTTTATATTTTCCAAGAACCTTTCTTATCAAAAGTTCTAAAGAACCTCCTGCATTTTCATATTGATACCCTAAATACTCCATTTCTTTTAATTTATCTAAAATTAACTTTGTTTCAGGAGAATCCTTTGTAATAGTTGGATCTATTTCATTTATGGCATTTAGCACTGTTCCTCTGCCTGCAACTTCAGAAATCAAAAAGGTCCTACTATTTCCCACTAAAGAAGGGTCAATCAGTTCATAAGAATAAGTATTTTTATTTACAGCATCAGCATGCATCCCCGCTTTGTGGGAAAAAGCATTTTTCCCAACATAAGGCGCCCTTTCATCGTAAGTGACATTTGCAATTTCACTTACAAATCTGGCTAAATGAGTCAATTGCTTTAAATTTTCATCAGGTACACATTTATATCCCATCAGAAGTTGTAGATTAGGTATCAAAGTACATAAATTAGCATTGCCACACCTTTCCCCATAGCCATTTATTGTACCCTGCAGCTGTATTGCCCCTGCTTGTACTGCCATTATAGAATCTGCAACAGCCATTCCGTTATCATTGTGACAATGTATTCCTACTTCCGTATTAAATTTATCTACAACAGTTTTTGTTATATCATAAACTTCCATCGGAAAAGCTCCACCTTTTGTATCACACAAACAAACACTGTCTACTCCCGCCTCTAATGCTACTTCTAATGTCTTTAAAGCATACTCTGGATTTTGTTTGTAACCATCAAAAAAATGCTCTGCATCAAATATAACTGACTTACCTTTGTCTTTAAAAAACTTTACTGTATCATAAATCATTTTTAAGTTTTCTTCTAAAGTGGTTTTCAAAATTTCTGTAACTTGAAAATCCCATGACTTGCCAAAAATAGTTACTACCTCTGTGTCAGCATTTAAAAGAGAAATCACATTAGCATCCTCTTCGGTAGTTGTATTTGCTCTTCTTGTGCTGCCAAAAGCGATTAATTTAGCATTTTTTAATTTAATATTTTTAACTCTTTCAAAAAATTCAATATCTTTAGGATTAGACCCAGGATTACCTGCCTCAATATAGGCTACACCAAACTCATCAAGAACTTTAACTATCTTTAATTTGTCTTCTACAGTAAAAGATATACCTTGTCCTTGAACTCCGTCTCTTAATGTGGTGTCGTATATCCGTATGTTCCTCACAATGCATCCCCCTTTATACCTTTTTTATGTATAGTACATATTTTATCAAATTGAACTGATAAAGTGAAGAAAATTTATTTTTAATTCTTAAAATAAAATAATAAAGCTTCCTGATTGACCAAATTCAGGAAGCTTTGCATTTCTGCTGCTAAATTAATCCCTTTTCTTTTAAAAATTCTTTTGCTACCTTTGCTGGATCTTGCCCTTCACCATCGACCTTGTAATTAAGTTTTTGCATTTCTTCATCAGAAATTTGATTTGCCAATTTGTTGAGAACATCTTTTAATTCAGGGTGTTTGTCTAGCACATCTTGCCTAATAATTGGTGCAGCATAATAAGGTGGGAAAAAGTGTTTATCGTCTTCAAGTATTTTTAGTTTATGAGATACTAGCAATCCATCAGTAGCAAAAGCATCAATAACCTGAACTTCATTATTATCTATCGCTGTATATCTTATACCCATATCCATGGATTTTGTGTGTTTAAACTTAAAATTATACACTTTTTGTAGACCAGGATAGCCATCAGGCCTTTCCAAAAATTCCATTGTAGCTCCCAGGATTAACTTATCGCTAATTTTAGCTAAATCTGAAAAAGTCTTTAAATTATATTGCTTTGCCAATTCATCCTTTACAGCTAAAGTATAGGTATTATTGAATCCAAGTGGCTTCAACCATACTATATTCCATTTGTCTTTATATTCTTTCTTCACTGTTTCATAAGCTTTTTCTGGATCAGTAGTAGGTTCCATCCCTAATATGTCCACCAAACCTGTCCCTGTATATTCAACATAAATATCTATTCCGTTATTCGCACCTCCCCTTTTTATCGCCTCAAAGTTTACATTTGTACCGCCAAGGTTTAGTTTTCGCACTACTTTGAGATCGGTATGTGCTTCAATCATTTCGGCAACCATATTAGCTACGATAATTTGCTCTGTAAAATTTTTTGATCCTACAACTACAGTATCATTTGCATTCCTTTGAGAACTGCCAATACCGCAAGATGCCATGAAAGTAACAGCTAAAATAAAAACCAAACTTAATAGCAAAATTCTTTTCATTTAAAATCTCCTCCTTTATTTTATTCCCTTTGGAGTCACTAGCTTTTCTACTAAGAGTAAAATATAGTCTATCAACAGTGCCAAAATCATTGCTGGTATTGCACCTGCTAGTATCATCTGGTTATTCACCATAGATATACCTCTGTAAATCAATTGACCTAAACCACCGGCTCCAATCAACGCCGCCAAAGTAGTAAAACCAACGGCTGTCACAGCTGCTATTCGAATACCTGCCATTATAACAGGTAAAGCCAATGGCAGTTGCACCATCCTCATTAATTGTATCTCCGTCATTCCCATACCTTTACCCGCTTCGAGAATAGCTTTATCTATATTGACAAGACCGGTATAGGTATTTTTTATAATTGGTAGTAGTGTATACATAACTATCATAACTATTGAAGGAGTTGAACCTATACCTAAAAAAGGCACTAAAAATCCCAACAAAGCTAAACTTGGAATTGCTTGTACAGCATTGGCTAATCCAATGACAAATGAAGAAGTTGAAGGAAATTTTGCAATCAAGATACCTAATGGTACTCCTATAGCTATAGCTATAATCAGAGCCATAACAGATAATTGAATATGCTGAGTTGTTAAAATTAAAATATCGTCAGCTCTATCTTTTATAAAATTTATATATTCTGCCAACACTATTTAAAAGTCCTCCTTCCTATTCTGCATAATTTGCACCTAAATAATTTACCAGGGCACTTCGCGTGATCAAGCCTTGGAGCAAATTATTTTCATTCACTACTGGTACATAACCTATATTTTTTTGCGCCATTAATTTAAGAACATCTAAAATTGAATCATCAGGTTTGACTGTATAAACATTTCGAGTATAAATCTCTTCTATCCGTTTTGCAGTGTTTTTATTAGCCCTTATATCCTCCGCTGTTACTATGCCTAAAAGTTGATTTTCTTTATTAACCACTAAAATACTGTCAACACCACTATTACTCATAATTTCTATCGCTTGTGCAAGAGTCCTGGAAGGAAGAGCCTTTATTGGATTGGTAATCATAATATCTTTTGCTAAAACATGCTCTGGTTGTATCCACATTCGTTTTTTTCCTATAAAATTCTCCACAAATTCATTTGCTGGATTTTTCAATATTTTTTCGGGAGTATCAAATTGCACTACTTTTCCATCTTTCATTATGCAGATCCTATCACCTAATTTCAACGCCTCATCCATATCGTGAGTTACAAATACAATGGTTCTTTGCAACTTTTGCTGCAATTCAAAAAGTTCTTCTTGTAGCTGAGACCTTGTAATAGGATCCAGGGCACTAAAAGGTTCATCCATTAAAATGATATCTGGATCTGCAGCTAAAGCCCGTGCAACTCCTATCCTCTGTTGTTGCCCCCCGGATAATTCTTTTGGATATCTGTTCATATACTCTTTTGGAGGCATTCCTACAAGATGCATTAATTCCTTTGCTCTTTCAATTCTCTTCTTTTTTGGCCAATTTTTAAGCAAAGGAACTAATTCTATATTCTGTTCTACTGTCATGTGTGGAAGTAAACCAATTTGCTGAATCACGTATCCAATATTCCTGCGAAGTTGGATTGGGTCTATCTGAGAAATGTCTTGTCCGTTTATATATATTTTGCCAGAGGTTGGTTCAATTAAGCGATTTATCATTTTCAACGAAGTGGTTTTCCCACAACCACTCGGTCCTATCAAAACCACCAATTCATTATCTTTTATTTCTAAATTTATTCCTTTTAATATTTCAGTTTCTCCATATGTTTTAACTATATTTTCAAATCTTATCAATGCTACCACACCTCCTTTACAAGTGACAACCTATATTATATAATAAAGTTGTCACTGTGTCAATAAAAGGGATTACAAAAAATAACCTAGCAACTAATGTTGTTGCTAGGGAAAACTAATAACAGTATAGTTATCGACTAGAGATATACTTTTTTTGAAAGCCTCCTTACTTCCTACAAGAACTAAATAATCTCCACCTTTAATTTGCTCATTGGGACCAGGAGAAATAATTACCTCTTCTCCTCTCCTTATAGCTATTACGGTAGCACCTGTAACATCCCAAAATTTTAACTCAGCCAAAGTCTTACCTACAGCAGTGCTTTTCTCATTGACGCGAATTTCAACAGGATTAAAGTCACTAATATTTTTTAATCTATTAGCGTATTCTATAAATTTTAGTAAAATAGTTTCCAGCCTTTCATCAAGTTTTTTTCTTTCTTCAGCGATTTTAACCAATTCATTTTTTAAGACCTCTAAGGTTTGTTTTTCATTAAATTGATTTATATATCTTTGTGCCGCTTCTTTCGATTTAACAATTACTCCTTTACCTTGTTCTGAAAAAACTACTCCCATGTCCTGTAAAAGGGAAATAGCACGCCGTATTGTCTCAGGTGAAACTTTATAAATTCCCGCAAGATTTGACCTGCCGTAAAGTCTCTCACCCTCATTAAACTCGCCATCTACAATTCTTTTAGCAATATCAAAAGCAATGTATTCATATTTTGGTCTTATAATTTCAGACATATAAATATGCCTCCGTCTCATTATTTAAAAATCATGGCTTTAATTAATTTTCTCACTACACTGCCTTTATTCATATTTTATACTTTTCCATGTAAAAACTCAATCAAAATTTAAAAAATCCCTTTATCAACACAAGCCTCAGTTACTTTAATTTTCCTATTGTGTTATAATACTATTAGTGATTAAAAAGTTTAGAAAAAACAAATATATAAGTGCTGATCAAAATCTATTTGGACTCCATTATAATCCAATTGAAATTGCCCCTAAACAATACAGACAATATAGGATGTTTCCTTGTATTTTTGCAATAAAAATAGGAGGTGTTATATGGCAACTAAAAAAGAAATAAAAGAAATACTTAATTTAGCATTACCTGCAGTTGGAGAAATGCTTTTATACATGGTTGTGTGGGTAATAGATACGATGATGGTGGGGCAATTTGGCGGTAAAGACAGTGTTAGTGCTGTAGGCCTTGCATCAGAAATTATATATACCTTCTCTAACATTTTTGTAGCAATGGGAATCTCTATAGGAGTAACTTCCTATGTCGCCCGTAGCATTGGAGCAAAAGATTTTGAAACTGCTAAAAAATACGCATCTCAAGGAATTTTGTTAGGAACTATTGTCGCTATTATTATTTCTTTAATACTTGTTGCTTTTGCAGAAAATTTTTTAATAATAGCCAGTGCTACTGGTAATGTACTTTTCTTAGGAAAAATATATATAAAAATTGCATCAATAGGTATTTTCTTTAATATGCTTATGAATGTATTAAACGCAGTTTTAAGAGCACAAGGAAATACAAAAACCCCCATGATAGCAGCAAGTATAGTTATATTTATCAACATTTTATTGGATTGGATTTTAATATTTGGAAAATTAGGCTTTCCTGCTTTGGGTGTAAAAGGTTCTGCAATTGCTACTACTATAGCACAATTCTCTGGCTTTATATTTATAATGTTATATTATTTCAACCAAAAAATATTAAATATTGATCTTTTTGATATAATAAATTTTGACAGGCAAATAATTGTAAATATACTAAAACTTGCCTTACCTGCTTCTCTTCAAGAAGGTTCCTTTGACATAAGTCGACTTATTTCAATATTTATGATAATGCACCTTGGAACAGTAGCTTTCGCAGCCAATCAAATTGCAACTACAATTGAATCTATCTCTTTTATGCCGGGATGGGGTTTTGCAGTGGCTGCAACCACAATGGCAGGTCAAATGGTTGGCGCAAAAAACTATGAAAGTGCAAAAAGATATACAAATATTGCAACATTCTTCGCTGTAGCTATTATGGGTACAATGTCAATATTGTTTCTTACAATACCTTATCCTTTGATGAGAGCTTTTATAAAAGATACCGATGTAATTGCAGTAGGAATTTTGTGTCTTATGGTAGCCTCTATTGAACAACCTTTTATGGCAGTTGGCATGGTTTATGGTGGAGGCCTTAAAGGAAGTGGAAATACAAAGACCCCCTTTATTATCTCTACAATATCCAGCTGGTTTATAAGACTTCCTCTTATGTACATAGTCATCTACATTTTAAATTTAGGAGTTGTCTATGTATGGTTTGTAACAGCCATCCAATGGGCGTTTGAAGGAAGCATAATGTATATATACTTTAGAAAAGAAATAGATAAATTAAAAAGGGGAGTAAGGAATATATAAACCTTACTCCCCTTTATTGCCATCTAAGCATTATATAAGTCATAAGTAAAATGCTTATAATAATTGAAGCGGTAATAAAAACAGAAGCCAATTTAGCATTTAGTCCTCTTTCCTTGGCATAAATTACTGCTACCATAGGAGTAGGAAGAATTGCTCCTATTGTTATAATTTTTATTATAAGCAGTTTTGTATCAAACAAAAATGGTGTTGTTAAAATTAAAGCAACTCCCGGTAAAAATTTTACAAACAAACCTATTATCAAAGCTTTTAATTCATTTTTATTCAAATCAAAATCCAAAAAATATCCAATTGTAAATAAAGCAAGAATATTGTTAGGTAGAGAAAGTTGATAAATAAATTCCTTTGTCATCCCAGTAAAATTGATATTAAATAAATTCATTAAAAGAGCTGATATGTACACATCAAGTGGAAAAAAATATATAATCTTTTTTGATACCTCTTTTAAATTAAAATTAGTTTTTCCACCCGCTAAAAAAGATACACCATAGGCAAAACCAAAAACAATAAAAGAATTACCCATATCAAACATTGCCATATTTATAATGCCTTCATTTCCATAAACCTGCTGTATAAAGGGAAGGGCAAATAAACCTATATTATATCCGCATATAGAAACCAACAGAGTCCATTTATCAGAATTATCTAAGTTAACTTTTTTTACCACAAAATATCCAAAGATAAATGTCAAAACTCCCAAAATAATACTTATAAAAGTGAGAATAAATAATCGCGCATCAATTTTATACTGAGAAAAAATAGTTAAAATCGTAGCAGGTAAAGTTATATAAAGCACAATCTTGCTCAGTACATCACCTGAATTTTCAGGAAATTTCCTGGATTTTTTTATAAAATACCCTAAAAAAAGTACAGCAATATTTAAAAAAATTTTTTCTTGTATCATTAACTGGTTCATTTAACGCACCCCAAAGTCTATTCTATTGCATAAAAACATCTAAAACCAATTAATTTATTTTCCAATAACCTAAGTTCTAACTGCCTTTAAATAGTGGGAAACACGATTTTTATTCTACTTCCAGTAATCAAAATTGTTAACTTTTATTAGTAATCAAGCAAACACTTTCAACGTGATGCGTATAAGGAAACATATCAACAGGTTGCACTTCCATGGTTTTGTATCCTTTGTCATCAAGATATCTTAAATCTCGTGCCAATGTAGAAGGATTACAAGAGACGTATACAATTTTTTGTGGATTCATATTCACAATTGCTTCTAAAACAGGTATATCGCAACCCTTCCTTGGAGGATCTATTATAACTACATCTGCTTTGACTCCTTTATCAACTAACTCAGGCATTACTTTTTCCGCATCCCCTGAAATAAATTCTACGTTTTTAATGCCATTTATGTAAGCATTTCTCTTTGCGTCTTCCACTGCTTGGTGGACAGCCTCAATACCATAGACAAAGGCTGCCTTTTGTGCTGCAAACAAAGATATAGTCCCTATACCACAATACACATCTATTACAGTCTCCTCACCTTTTAAATCAGCATATTCAAGGGCTTTTCCGTATAAGACTTCTGTTTGAACAGGATTTACCTGAAAAAATGACAAAGGGGATATTTCAAATTTTATGTCTTTTATATAGTCAATAATATTATCGCTTCCGTAAATAGTTATATTTTCCTCCCCCATAATCACATTAGTTTTTTTGGTATTAATATTTATTACTACACTTTTAAGCCCCCTTATCTCTTCTTTTAAAGCATCAATCAGTTGTTTTTTATATGGTATGTCCTTTCCATTAATCACAATAACAGCCATAACTTCTCCAGTTTTAAAAGCAACTCTTGTGACAATATGTCTTATCAGGCCTTTTCCCGTTTTTTCGTCATATACAGATATGTTATATTTCCTAATCCAATTCCTCACGACCCTAGCAATCTCATCACTAATCTCATGCTGTATCATACAACTTTCCACAGGCACAATGTCATGAGAACGAGGAGCGTAAAAACCTGTAACAGCTTTCCCTTCAACCATTCCAACTGGAAATTGTGCTTTATTTCTATACCGCTGAGGCTTTTCCATCCCTATGGTATCGTGGACTCTAGTATACACTTTGCCTATTCTCTCTAAATTGTCTTTTACCTTTTGTGTTTTGTATTTTAACTGCCCTTCGTAGCTTAAATGCTGTAAAGAGCAGCCACCGCACTTATCTGCATAAGGACATAAAGGTTCTACTCTATCACGGGACTTTTCCAATATTTCTACTACATGACCTATAACGTAATTTTTAGAAATTTTATCTATTTGTGCAACGACCCTCTCTCCTGTCAATGCTCCTTCTACAAAGACAGCCACTCCTTCAATTCTTCCAACTCCTTGGCCTTCATGGGCCATATTGTCAATATATACCTCGTATTTTTCCCCTACTTTTATGTCGTGCAATTCAAAAACGCCTCCTTTTTCCCATAATTATTATACCGTTATATAGCAAAAAAATATAGGGGTTTTCATAAATTTGTGCAAACGTTTGTTATGAATAAAAAAGAAAAAATACACTTAGAAAGTGTATTGAGAAAAAATCGGTTACCCTATTATTTATTATAACTCATTTTAATAGTATTTTATACCATTTTTTATAAATTTTAATCACAGCATTTTGCAAGCATTTCATAAACTTCTGGCATTACTTTTTTTAAATTGATAGGCTTTTTTTCAAGATTTGTAAAGGGATGCTCTGTATAACCTTGTGCTAAAAGTTTGTTATCCTCTTTGCGTATTATATCATATAAAAATTTAAGACGAGTTCCTTTCACAAATTCTAATCGTGTTCGTATTATTATGAGGTCATCGTACAAAGCAGAAGAAAAATATCTACACTGTGCGTCAATTACAGGTAGCATTACATTTTTTTCTTCTAAGCTTCTGTAGGACATCCCCAAAGAGCGAAAAAACTCCGTCCTGCCAATTTCAAACCAATTAAAATAATTGGAATAGTAAACTATACCCATTTTGTCCGTTTCTCCGTATCGAGCCCTTACCTCGGCATCCCATACATGCATAATTTAAATCACTCCTTAAAAAAACAAAGACAAGAGAAAATCTTGTCTTATTTATTTAATATTTACAATTCCTTTATACACAAATCCTCTAACTGTGTCAACCGTTACAGTCATGCCATCTTTTAATTTAGAAGTCGCTCCTTCACAACCTACAACTACAGGAATTCCTAAGTTTAATCCCACAATAGCTGCGTGAGAAGTAAGCCCTCCTTCTTCTGTAATTATAGCAGAAGCTTTCTCTATAAGAGGCATAAAATCTCTTTCTGTCTTTGCAGTTACTATTATATCGCCTTCTCTAAATTTATCTTTGTCTTTGCTGATATCATTAATAACACATACAACACCTGTAGTAGCCTTAGAACCTATACCTATTCCTCTCAACAAAACATCTCCTACTATATGTACCTTCAACATGTTGGTGGTACCTGTCATAGCTACAGGAATTCCTGCAGAAATTACTACGATATCGCCATTTCTTATAAGTCCAGCAGTTAAAGCACTTTGTATTGCAACATCTATCATTTCATCTGTAGTAGAAACCTCTTCTGTAACTAAAGGATATACTCCCCAGACTATAGAGAGCTTCCTCGCAACACTTTCGCTTGGAGTAGTAGCAATAATTGGAGCTTGAGGTCTGTACCTCGATACCATTCTCGCTGTATAACCAGATTTAGTACAAGTTATTATAGCAGCTGCTCCTATATCTCTTGCAGTAGTACAAGTTGCATGGCTTATAGCGTTTGTAATAGAAACATTTGTATCAATATTTCTATCAATGATATCTCTATATCCCACATAAGCCTCTGTCTTTTCTGCAATCTTTGCCATTGTCTCAAAGGCCTCTATTGGGTATTTACCTTGAGCTGTCTCCCCTGATAGCATTATAGCATCTGTTCCATCAAGAATAGCATTTGCTACATCTGTAACTTCTGCTCTTGTAGGCCTTGGATTTCTCATCATAGAGTCTAACATTTGAGTTGCAGTAATTACCGGTTTCCCTGCTTTATTACATTTTTGTATAATCATTTTTTGAACGATTGGTATTTCTTCAAGAGGAATCTCAACCCCTAAATCTCCTCTGGCTACCATTATTCCATCTGAAACCTTAATGATTTCGTCTATATTTTCTACTCCTTCGCGATTTTCTATTTTAGCAATAATTAAAATATGCTCTGCCTTATTTTCTTCTAAAAGTCTTCTTATTGCCAAAACATCAGCTGCTTTTCTAACAAAAGAAGCCGCAATTATATCAATGCCCTTTTGAATTCCAAACTCTATATCATCTACGTCTTTTTGAGTCAAAGCAGGAAGATTGAGTTTTACTCCTGGAACATTTACTCCTTTATGGTCTTTTACAGGACCAGAATTTTCTACAATACAAACTATATCTTCTCCTTTAACATCAGTAACCTTTAGAGAAATTAACCCATCGTCAATTAGTATGCGGCTACCTCTTTCCACATCTTGAGGCAACCCTTTATAGGATACACTGCATATAGTTTCGTCTCCTAATACATCTCTTGTCGTAATGACAAAAGTTTGTCCTTCTTTTAATTCCACTCCGCCATTTTTAAACTTTCCTGTCCTTATCTCTGGACCTTTAGTATCCAACAAAATAGCAACAGGTAACCCTAATTCTTCTCTTATCTTTTTAATATTGTCAATTCTTGCCCCATGCTCTTCAAAATCTCCATGAGAAAAATTCAATCGAGCAACGTTCATGCCTTTCTCAATTAATTTTCTCAGTATATTATAGTCTTCGCTGGCAGGTCCTATTGTACACACTATTTTTGTTCTGCGCATACCTTCACTCCCTAAAATTTATTTATATAGACAATATCTTGCTGAGCTCATAAAGTTTTCTGTTAAACTCCTTTTTCATGGAAAGGGCTTCATCTATATCATCGTCTACAATTTGATTGTTTCGTATACTTATTATCCTCTTGGTTTTATTTTCTAAAAGCAACTCCACTGCTCTTGCTCCCATTTGGCTTGCCAATACCCTATCCATCACTGTAGGAGCTCCACCTCTTTGAATGTGCCCCAAAATAGTATACCTTAAGTCCAATTTTGGTAGCCTTTCTTTAATCATTTTCGCTAGTTCTGGAGCGCTCATAACTCCTTCTGCAAGGACAATTATATGATGAAGCTTTCCTCTCTTTATCCCGTAAGTAATTTTATCGCAAAGTTCATCGATGCTCCATTCCACTTCAGGAAGTATAATCATCTCCGCTCCACCAGCTAGACCAGCATACAAAGCAATGTAACCCGCATTTCTTCCCATCACTTCTATTATATTTGCTCTCTCATGGGAAGTAGCAGTATCCCTTATTTTATTTATTGCATCAATAACAGTATTACAAGCTGTATCAAAACCTATTGTATAATCTGTACAAGGTATGTCATTGTCAATTGTACCTGGAATTCCAATTGTATTTACATTCCATTCTTCACTCAAAAGCTGTGCTCCTCTAAAAGAGCCATCTCCTCCAATTACAACGAGACCTTCTATTCCATGTTTTTGAAGGGTTTCGTAAGCTTTTTTGCGCACCTCTTTTTTCTTAAATTCTTCACATCTAGCAGTTCTCAAAATAGTACCGCCTTTTTGCAATATATCTCCTACTGAAGAAAGATTTAAATCAATAACTTCATCCTCTACTAAGCCTGCATATCCCCTCATAATACCTTTTACTTTAAGCCCATAATAAATTCCTGTCCTTACCACAGCCCTTATAGCTGCGTTCATCCCTGGTGCATCTCCACCACTTGTAAGTATACCAATCGTCTTCATAGTCTACCTCCTCATTTTATCCCACATGGACTTTAGTTGTCCCATTTTCGTTAAAGCAGCCCTTTCGGGCAAAAAATTATAAGCCATACTCAATAATAATGCTTTGCGCATCTTGAGCTTCTGCTTTTGGAACTAAAACCTCACAATAAGAACCTTTTTTGTCTATTTTTTTATTAAGTGGACGCAATTTTACCAAAAAACCTTCTTTTGTTAAAACGTCTTTGACCTTTTCTGCTGTCTCCATATCTTGTGCCATGTATATTACCGTCCACATAAAACGGCCTCCTTAGTATTTCTAAATTATATTTTAATCTATTTTTTTTCAGTTATCAACTTAAAATTTGCAAACTTTTTCTCAAACTACTTTGACATTTTCCTCTCCTAAGACAGCATGAAGTTCTTTAATTAATTCTTTGCTTCCATTTACCCACAAATCTCTATTAGCCGCTAATAATTTTTTACTGTTAAGCTTTAAAACTACTGGCATATTACCAGGATTTTTGCGCAATATTTGTTTAACAATCTCAATCTTTGTAGAATCCTGTAAATTAAGATAAAGTTTCTTCACTATCGCTTGAGACAATGGCTTAATTTCATCGCATAAAATCTTAGGCTCTTCCTCTTCCTTTAAACTAACCTTTCCCCTCACTACAACCGGGTTGTCTTCTTTTATTATACTGGAATACTTTTCATATACAGTTGGAAATACTATTACTTCTACAGTACCATATAAGTCCTCAATTGTGACAAAAGCCATGATATTGTTATTTTTTGTAAATTTAATTTTTTTTGTAGCTATAACTCCTGCTATCACCACTTCTTGGTTATCTTGCAATTTGGGCTGAAACATTTCCTCTTCGCTAACTTTAAAATCCAAAGTAGTGGCATTAGTAATTTTAGGAATATCTTCCATGTATTCTTCTAGAGGATGCCCACTTATATAAAGGCCTAAAGTTTCTTTTTCCATGGACAACAATCTACTTTTAGGGAATTCCTCTAAATCAGGAAATTCAAACCCCACCCCATGAGTTTGTTCTACTTCTCCAAATAAAGAAATTTGCCCATTTAAATTATTATTTCTATTTTTCTTTATATTTTCCATTAATTTGTCATATGCTGATAGAAGTTGAGAACGCCGCACTCCAAAAGAACTAAAAGCTCCTGCTTTAATTAAGCTTTCCACTGCTTTTTTATTTAATTGACTGTCCTGCATCCTCTCAAAAAAGTCGACTACAGATTTAAATTTCCCATTTCTTTCTCTTTCACTTACGATTTCCATTGTCATATTTAAACCAACATTTTTTACTGCGCTAAGGCCAAACCTTATTTTATCTTCTACCACTGTAAAATAGGAATCACTTTCGTTTATATCAGGGGGCAGCACCTTTATCCCCATTTTTCTACAAACTTGCACATAAAAAGCTACTTTATCCAGGTTATCTACAAAACTGTTTAAAAGAGCTGCCATAAATTCTACAGGATAATACCTTTTCAAATATGCAGTCTGATAAGCTATAACAGCATAAGCCGCAGCATGAGATTTATTAAAAGCATAGTTTGCAAAATCTAACATTTCGTCAAAAAGTTTATTAGCAGTTGCCTCGTCTAATCCATTTCTCAAAGCTCCTGGAACTATTACATTTCCTTCATCATCAACCATTCCATAGATAAAATTTTTTCTCTCTTGTTCCATAACATCCATTTTCTTTTTAGCCATGGCTCGTCTTACCAAGTCAGCCCTACCTAAAGAGTAACCCGCGACATCTCTCACAATTTGCATAACTTGCTCTTGATACACCATACAGCCATAAGTTACATCTAAAATTGGCTTTAAAAGAGGGTGGTCATAGACTATACTCTCTGGGTGATTTTTATTAGCGAGATATCTTGGAATTTGGTCCATAGGTCCGGGTCGATAGAGAGAAATTCCCGCTATTATGTCCTCAAGGTTTTTAGGCTTTAATTCTGTCATAAACTGCTTCATGCCAGAAGACTCTAATTGAAAAACTCCTTCTGTCTCCCCTTTTGATATAAGTTCATAAACTTTAGGGTCATCGTACTCCATAGAATCAAAGTCTATAGTCACACCCCTGTTCTTTTCTACCATTTCAATAGTATCCCTTATAACCGTCAAAGTTCTAAGTCCCAAAAAGTCCATCTTCAAAAGCCCTAACTCTTCAAGGGTGGTCATCGGAAATTGGGTCACTATGGAATCTTCGTTTTTTTGCAGTGGCACGTAGTTGACAAGGGGTTCTTTTGATATTACTACTCCCGCAGCATGAGTAGAGGCATGTCTAGGAAGGCCTTCTAAAGACCTGGAAATATCAATAAGCTGTTTTACTTTTTCTTCATTCTCATATCGCGCTTTAAGTTCAGGGTTTAAAGATAAAGCTTTATCAATAGTCATTCCTAATTCAAAAGGAATCATTTTTGCAATTACATCTACCTCTGCATAGGGATAATTTAAAGCCCTTCCTACATCCCTTATAACCGCTCTCGCCGCCATTGTACCAAAAGTTATAATTTGAGCCACATTGTCCTTACCATATTTTTTTACAACGTAATCAATTACTTCTTGTCTTCTCTCATAACAAAAGTCTGAATCAATATCAGGCATGCTGACCCTCTCAGGGTTTAAAAACCTCTCAAAAAGAAGGTTATATTTTATAGGATCTATGTTGGTTATTCCCAACGTATAGGCTACCAAACTACCTGCCGCAGAACCTCTTCCTGGTCCCGTCATAATCCCGTTGTCTTTTGCAAACTTTATAAAGTCCCACACTATGAGGAAATAATCCACATATCCCATTTGCTTTATCACAGAAAGTTCGTAATCTAATCTTTCAATCACTTCTTTGCTTGGATTTTTGTACCTCTTGTACAATCCTTCATAACATAAATTTCTCAAATATTCACAGGAATCAACGCCTTCTGGCAAATCGTATTTGGGCAATTTCGTCTTATTAAACTCAAATTCTACATTGCACATGTCTGTAATCTTCTCAGTATTTTCAATGGCCTCTTTACAACAAGAAAAAAGATTCTCCATCTCTTCTGGAGATTTTAAATAAAATTCATCAGTTGGAAAAGACATGCGATCTTCATCATCAATTGTCTTCCCTGTTTGAATGCACAAAAGCACTTCATGAGCTTTTGCGTCTTTTTTTTCAAGATAGTGTACATCATTAGTAGCAACTAAAGGTATTCCTGTCTCTTTGGATAGTCTTATAAGCTCTTTATTTACCTTTTGCTGTTCTAAAATTCCATGGTCCTGCAGTTCTAAATAAAAATTCCCTCGTCCAAAAATAGAGTCGTAAAAAAGTGCTGCCTCTTTCGCTTTTTCATACTCACCTCTTAAGATATAAGAAGGAACTTCTCCTGCAAGGCAAGCACTTAAAGCGATTAGCCCCTCACTGTGCTCTTTTAAAAACTCTCTGTCAACTCGCGGTTTATAATAAAAGCCCTCAATTGAAGCCACAGTCACTATCTTCATTAAATTTTTATACCCTGTCATGTCTTTTGCCAGTAACACCAAGTGATAATTTTCATTATCAATCCCATATTCTCTATCTTGCATGCTTCGAGGGGCTACATAAATTTCACAGCCTATAATAGGTTTTATTCCTTGTGCTACTGCTTCTTTATAAAAATCTATTACGCCATACATCACTCCATGGTCTGTAATAGCTATGGCTTTCATGTTTAACTCTTTAGTTTTGGCAATTAAATCTTTAATTCTGCAAGAACCGTCAAGTAAACTGTATTCAGAATGAACGTGCAAATGGACAAACATGATATAATCACCTAAACCATCTTTATTCTTTTAGAAAGTCTGACAGACATCAATGCCTTTGCAATTTCTTCTTTTTCATGAATGATTTGAATTTCCAACTTACTAAAATTATTACTAACTTCTATTATTTTTGCGAAAACCTCTATTAATTCTTCTGTACGCATAGGTTTAATAAAATAAACTGAGAAATTATCTAAAACCGCATCATATCTTTTATTCTGCGTTATAGCAAAAATACCAGATTCACACATTAACATCATCAAAGCACTGCTACTTACTGTACCAAATTGGTTAATCATCATCGAAGGGATCTTACCTTTAAATTTTACTCCATTTTCTATTTTTTCCATATCAAAATCTTTAAAAATTGTATCTTGAATAGCTTCACTAATCTGGGGCTGTTTTGTCGTATAATGTAGGGCCTTAATTACATCTTCCCTGCTTATGAGTCCTATCAATTCTCTGCCACGAGTCACAGGTAGTATCTCTACATTCCACCATATCATCAGATGGGCTGCATAAGAGAGCGTAGTAGTATCCGTTACAAATACAGGGTTAGGAGTCATAATACTCCCAATTTTATCATCATCCGATGCAGTGGCAACATCTCTTGAAGTTACCATACCGACTAACATCCCTTTAGAATCAACAACGGGATATCTGGTATGTTTAGTCTCTGTATATAATTTTTTCCAATCTTTTACTGTTTGTTGAGGCGTCATATAGATTGGATTATATGTCATTACATCGCTGACGTACAAAATCTTTTTTCGTGTCATACTTTCATTGATCGCCTTGTTTATAAGAGTCGCTACAGTAAAAGTATCATAAGAAGTAGATATAAGCGGCAATGAAAGCTTATCCGCCAGTTCTTTTATATGAGGTAATGTATCAAAACCTCCTGTAATCATCACTGCTGCCCCTGCTTTCAAAGCCGCTTCCTGTGCATCTTCCCTATTTCCCAAAATTACAAGGTCTCCTGGTGATATGTACTTCACCATTTCATCAATGGTCATGGCTCCAATTAAAAATTTGTGAAGTTCCATCCCCATTCCACCATGACCACCTAATACTGTCCCTTCCACTACATCTGTAATAACCTCATAAGTAAGACGGTCAAAAAATGGATCTTTTTGTTTTCTTCTTATAGTTCCTACTCTTGGAATCGTAGTTACAAGCATTAAATTTTCTGCATCCTTTATGGCTTTGTAAGCGGTACCTTCACTTATATGTAAAGTCTGTGCAAGACCTCTTACTGAAATTTTTGTGCCTTCAGGTAAATTTTTTATATATTCCAATACAATTTCATTTTTTTTCATAACTATCATCCTTTATACAAAAAAGGTTTCTAAAAAGAAACCTTTTTTGTTTACTCCTCACCGAATTTTGATTCAATAAGGTCCACCAATGCTTTTATAGCTGCCTCTTCGTCGTCACCTTCGGCACTCAATTTGACAACATTGCCTTGCGATACTCCAAGAGACATAATTCCCATTATACTTTTGGCATTTACTTTTTTGTTATCTTTCTCTACCCATATTTGTGAGGAAAATTTGCTGGCAGTTTGTACAAATAATGCTGCAGGTCTTGCATGAAGCCCCGTCTTATTTTTAATTTCAATCGTAACCTCTTTCATTATTGAACTCTCCTCTCTTTCAATTTCTTTGAAATTTCTTCAATTTTTCTAAGTCTATGATTCACTCCTGACTTGCCGACAGGAGGAACTAGCATTTGTCCCAATTCTTTTAAGCTTAGATCAGGATAATTAATCCTAAGTTCCGCTACTTCTTTCAAATTAGGAGGCAAATAATCAAGACCTACTGTCTCTTTAATATAATTTATGCTCTCTATTTGCCTTAAAGACGCGTTAATAGTTTTGGTTAAATTTGCAGTTTCACAGTTTACAATCCTATTTACATTGTTTCTCATTTCTTTGTATACTCGTATATTTTCCAAGTTCAAAAGAGCACTGTGGGCTCCTATTATATTTAAAACATCAACAATTTGCTCTCCTTCTTTTAAGTATACTACATAATTATTTTTTCTTGCAATAACCTTTGAATTTAAGTCAAAAGAATTTATCAATTTACTTAAATCTTTCCCGTGTTCTAAATTATGAGTAATAAACTCCATATGATAAGCTTTTTCAGGATCGCTTATTGAACCACCCCCCAAAAAAGCTCCTCTCAAATAAGCCTTTTTTGCTTTACTGTTTTTTACAATCTTTTGGTCTATCCCATAATTTAATTTTATATGACCTTTCTCATAATTCAATATCTTAACTTTACCTAAAATTTCTTCTGCAATTTTTGTATCAGGTACAAAGATAAGGTAGCTTAAGGTTTTTTTTAGATATCTACCTCTTCTTACCATTGTCTCAGGAATTATTCCAAATAAATCTTTTATTAACTTAAAAACTAATCTCGCCACAGAAGCATTTTCTGTAGTAAAGGTCAAAGAAATTTTTCCATTGCCATACATTGAAATGCTGCCTATCGTCCTAATCAAAGCAGCTAACTCTGCTATTTTACTTTCTTCCTCTTCAGGATAAATCCTTGCCAATTCGTCTTTTGTATCTGAAGAAAATGACATAAAGCATCACCTCAATAGGCTTATCTTTATTATACTACATTATTTCAAAAAAAAAACCCCTTTAAAAAACAAATGAACAAAAAGGGGTTTATAAGTTTATAGCAAACTACAATAATTTTTTCTTTTCCCATTCAATATATTTAGGTGAATTTTTCCAATTATGTCTTTCTTCAGAATTACACCATTCCTTGAACTCTTTGTAATCTTTCCACTCTTCATATTCACTTGCTTCAACTAATTTTTTTAATGTGATAAGCTTTGTAATGTCGTAACTTCCATATAATCTCTCATAATCCTTATAATATTGATAATCTCTGCCATAGCGGGATGTATCTTTCATACCATCACCCCTGTTTTTTTTAAAAAATATAGGGGAATTTTCATTCCCCTATATTTTTCTATCTTCATATTATTCACTTAAACTCAGATTGGTTACTTTAAAATATAGGCAGAGTTAGGTTGCAAGTAAAGGAGATTACCACTTCTTTTTAATTCCTTCATCTTTAAAATATCTTCTTTTCCTTCTGCTTCATTCAAAAATATCACTTCCTGCTTGCTACTGTTATTTAGTACAACAATTATTGATTTACCTTTGTATTCCCTCTTAAAAGCAAACACCCTTCCTATAGCATATAAAGTACAGAAACTTCCGTATTTGAGCTCCTCATTTTCTCTCCTTATAGAAATCAACTTTTTATAGAAATTAAAAATACTTTTATTTTGCTTTTCCTCCTCCCATATCATGCATCTTCTGCAATCAGGGTCATAATCTCCCACCATTCCTACCTCGTCTCCATAGTAAATATATGGGATTCCAACAAAGGTAAATTGAAACACTAATGCTAACTTCATTCTCGCAACCATGCCATTAGCTAAAGTCAAAAACCTCTCAGTATCATGACTTCCTATTAAATTAAACATAACCCTATTTACACTATCCATATGCCTCATAAGTTGCTCTGTAATCATTGTATTAAAGCGAGAAGCACTTATTTTCCTTTTTGCAAAAAAGTCCACAACCGCATTTCTAAAAGGATAGTTCATTACACTGTCAAACTGATCCCCTCTAAGCCAAGGAGAAGCATCATGCCAAACCTCTCCTACAATTATGGCCTCCGGTTTAGCTGCCTTTACAACTTCTCTAAACTTTCTCCAAAAATGGTGGTCTATCTCATTAGCAACATCCAGCCTCCAGCCGTCTATGTCCACTTCTTTAATCCAATATTCCGCTACTTCCAATAAATACTTCTGTACTTCTGGATTTTTTGTCATAAGTTTTGGCATTCTCCATACAGTATCTGCAAAAGCTTCATAGGAAGGTTTTGGATGAGTTTTAATTTGCCATTCGTATATATTAAACCAATCCCAGTATTTTGATTTTTTACCATTTTTAATAACATCCTGAAATGCAAAAAAGTCATATCCGCAGTGATTAAAAACGGCATCAAATATAACTTTTATGCCATTGTCATGACATTTTTGCACAAGTTCTCTCGCTTTTTGCGTATCACCAAAGTGGGGGTCAATTGTATAATAATCAGTAGTATCATATTTGTGGGTGGAAGGCGATAAAAATATGGGGGTTAAATAAATGGCATTTATACCCAAATCCTTTAAATAATCTATTTTATCTATTATTCCTTGCAAATCTCCTCCAAAGAAAGAATCTGCAGTAGGTTTTTGACCCCAAGGCTTTACATTTTCAGGGTCGTTTGATTTGTCGCCGTTATTAAACCTTTCAGGAAATATTTGATATACAATGCAATCGCTTGTCCAATTTGGAGCAAAAAATACATCTTTCTCTCCTATATAAGGGTAATGGAAAAATCCCCAAAATCCATCTTCTGGCCTTTTTTTGTAAAATCCTGCTTCTGTATAATATAATTTCTCGCCACCTTCAGAAACCAAATAGAAAAAATACACAAATTTTTTATTAAGGTCTAAGGTAGTTTCAAAATAATCAAATAATTCGTTGGTATGGATTAATACCATCGGTTTTATTTTGAATTTCCCCATCCAATCGTATCTGTCTTTGTATAAAACATATACCCTATCCACATCAAATACAGCAGTTCTTAATACTATCTTTAATTGATTTTCATTCAGTGGATATGCGTAAGGCATATCGCTTTTATGAAATATAGCTTCTTTTATCATCTCTTTCCCCTTTCTATGTATGTATATTTATTGTAACTGGTGACGGTGTTTGCACTGTTGGTAGCTCCTCACCATCTACAGTTATTTTAACAGCTGGCGGATAACCCATCAAGATAGTAATACTATCTTTTACATCAAAAATTTTAGACATATCCTTTGTCATAAGGCCTTCATAAACGACATTTCCATCTACTTTTACACTAAACCAACATTTTTCGCCAGGTACGCTTATTTCTACTTTATAACTTTCTCCAAAGGGAACAACTTTATATTCTATTTTTTTAGAAGTCTCTGCTACTTTTTCAATCGACGTCTTTACTGTAGGTTGAGAAACATTGCTTTCCTGTGGAAGATTTGTTTTGTCTTCCGAAATTGTTGAAGCTTCACTTTGATTTTGTTGTGGAATTGGTGCAAGTCCTTTTTTAACTTGAATTAGAAAATAGTAAAAACCGTATCCTATAATACCTATTATTAAAACAACAATTATTGCTTTTTTTAAAGTCAAAAAAAATTGTGAAAAATCTCTCCTCTCTTTTTTGTAAGATGTGGTCTCTATATTAGGTATGGCTTCCTCCTCTTTCTCCTGAAACAAATACTCATACTTTTTTACTAACTCATTGCCATCTAACCCTAAGGCCTCAGCATAACTTTTTACAAAGCCCTTAGCATATACAAGTGCAGGCATTACGCTAAAATCTCCATCTTCAATAGCTTTCAAATAGCGTATCCGTATTTTAGTTATTTCTTGAATTTCTTCAAGAGTCAATCCCTTCTTAATTCTTTCACTTTTTAAAAATTCTCCCAATTCATTCATACCTATCACCCCTTACTAACCATCCACTTATTATATATTCCACACAAAATACATTTTTCCTTCATTATTTTCGGAAAAATAAAAATTAAAAGGATGATTTCAGCAAACTACCTCCATCCTTTTTCTATACAAAAGATCCACAAAAGCTTCCAAACGGGTTTGGTAACCTGCTTGTCCAGTGTTTTCATCATATACTAAAGACATCACTGGAATATTGTAATCTCGGCTAATTTTTGCAATTATTCCTTGAGCTACTATTTCAGGGGTGCAGGTAAATGGAAGTATGTGAATCACGCCATCATAATTTAGTTTAGCATATTTTACGGTATTTGCAACAGTGTTGAGCCCATGTCCTCCTATATCTCTTTCTAAATATCCTCTTGCGTTTTTCTTAAACTCCATTCTTTGAGGCAATTTAAAAGCACTGTTAATTAAATAATCTGAAAGATATTCTGTTTTTGTAACTTCTACCCCCAATTCATTTAAAGATTTGCTGATATCCATATTAGTAAAGGGTTCTAGGAGCATATAAATTTCTCCCACTAGTGCTACTTTAAGCTGTATTTTCCTCCGTACATTTGCATTTTCCTTTATTTTTTTCATGGCCTCTGATACTATTTTGTCCACTTCTTTACCATTTTGAGCTTTTTCTAGCTTTTTCATATATTCTTCGTATATTTTTGTAGTTACACCTGGGTTATCTTCATGGGCTCTGTATTTTAATAAAAACTTTTCTAATTTATCAGCCGCTATCATTTTTTTCACTGCAAATACAAAAGATTTTAAAGCCGTTTTTCCATCTACATTAGGAAAATATGAAGCTAATTCTTTTAAAAAGTCTATCAACCTGCCATGGGGTGGATCAACAATTATCATTTTAAAGTCATAGCCCAAATCTTTTAATATCTCTCTCTGCACCTGACCGTAATACCCAAATCTGCAGGGCCCAATTCCCCCTAACATTATAATCGTATCTGCTCCCTTATCAAGAGCCTCAATAAAATTTCCGACATTGATTTTAAAGGGTAAACATGCAAATTCATGAGAATTTCTAACTCCTAAGGTCAAAGTTTTATTAGTAGAAGGTGGTGGGTCTATCACTTCTACCCCAATTCCTTCAAACATCGTCTTTAAAATCATATTTAAAGAACCCATGTGAGGATAAGTAATTTTCATACCATCACCGCCTTTTTATTAAATCTTAAAAGGTCTGTAAAAGCCTCCAACCTCGTCATAATGCCAGCTTCCCCCGAATGTTCATCAATTGTAATCAACATAAAAGGTACCTCCTTCTCTCTTTTATAAATCCTCTCCAACAATTCCTCTGTCATAGAATTAGGTCCACAACCAAAAGCAGAAACCATAATTACCCCATCTACATTCTTTTGTTTTAAAAAATACAATCCCGCTCCCAAAATATCTCTTTCATAGTTCCAAAACATTTCTTTTGAAAGCATTGATGCTCCTTCTAATATTAGATCTTTCTGTAGCATTTCCATGGTATAAACTTGTGCTCCCATGTTTTTTAGCTTCTCAATAATCCCCATACTTATGTATTCATCCATAATATCATAAGGATGAGCAATGACGGCTATTTTAAGGTCATAATTACTTTCTTCTTTTACCAAATTCTTTCCTTCCCAAACTTTTAAAGCTTCTAAATTGGTAAGACCTTCTTTCAACAAACTCTCGAACTTTTTTTGTTGGTGGGTAGCCTTAAAATAGGCTTTTAAAGATTGGTCTTTAGTCTTCCCAAACATCCTGCCAATTTTTATAAATTCATTTTGAGTAAATTTATCATTATTTTTATAATAATTAATCTCAATATCTATAATAGGTGGTAAATCACCAATTAAGCTTTTTATAAAATCTGGCAGTCCCAAAAACTTTGAACAAAGGTATTTTTTTCTTTCTACACTTACAACCCTCGGAATAAATATATAATCAACGTTTTTTTCTTTTAAATTTATCACATGTCCTACATAAGTTTTAACAGGAAGACAAGCATCTTCAACACAGTTTTTTACTCCTTCATCAAGAATTTTTTTATTTGTATCCTGGGAAACCACTACTTTTGCTCCCACACCTTCAAAAAAAGTCTTCCACATTGGATAAAAATCGTAATATAAAAGTCCTTTGGGTATTCCTACAGTCTTACTCATTTTTGACACCTCCTTTAAAAGCAAATACATATTTATTCTTGCCATAAATTTTTATTTATATACAAAATAAAAATACCGGAAATAATCCGGTATTTACAAATTGTTCCATGTGTAACAATTTTTTATCCTTTTACTGCACCTGCTGCAAGACCAGCTTGCAAATACCTCTGCAATACCATAAAGAGTATTACAAGAGGCAAAGATGCCATAACAGAGGCTGCCGCAAATTGAGTCCAGTGGGCCGAAAATTGGTTTTGAATAAACCTTTGAAGCCCTAACGCTATTGTGTAATTTTCAGGTGACTTTAGTACCGCACTGGACAAAATAAATTCACTGTATACTCCCATAAAGCTAAATAAGAATATAACTACAAGCATGGGAGTCGCCAAAGGAAGAATTATTTTCGTGAAAATTTGCCAATGAGTAGCTCCATCAACTAAAGCAGCTTCGTCCAACTCTTTTGGAAGACTATCAATATAGCCTTTTAAAAGCCATATACTAAAAGCGCTGCTACCTGCCATGACCAGCATAAGGGCATAGAGATTATCCAGAAGGTTTAATTTTGCCATTATACCAAATATAGCAGGTAATGCCATAAACGTAGGAAACATCTGAAGTATTAAGAGAGTCTTTAAGCCATTTTTTCTTCCAGCAAACTTCATTCTACTGAAAGCATAAGCTGACGTAGCAGTCAAAAATAATTGAATAGTTGCTACACCAACGCTTAAAATCATACTATTTTTTACCCAAAGTAAAAAATTAGTCTTAACAAGCACATCCTTATAATTTTGAAATGTCATATGTTGCGGAAAAATTGAACCGGAGAAAAAGGCATCTCCAGGCGCCATAGACGCTCCTACTACCCAAGCTACAGGAAACATCATTATTGCAATTACAGCCCATATAATAAGTCGGCTAATCCATAGAGATACTTTTTCATGAGGTTTTAATTTTTCCCTATAATAAATCTTTTTAGTCGTTTTTTTGTCACCAATTTTAACACTTGCATATTCCACCTTAATCCACCTCCTCGAAAGCACGAGTCATCTTCATATTGATAAGGCTCAATGTGCCAATTATCAAAAATATAATTATAGACAAAGCTGCCGCCAAGTCATACCTATTAAACTGCATTGTCATTTTATAAGCTGAACTTACAAGCAAATCAGTATGACCTGCAAAAGAAGTATCTGTCCTTGGAGGCCCTCCTCCTGTAATTAAAAACGCTGCGCCAAAATTGTTGAAATTATAAGCAAAAGATGAAATAATAAGTGGCAAAGTAGAAGATGTCAACATTGGTACTGTTATCATCCTAAACTTTTGAAACCATGTAGCACCATCAATATCTGCAACTTCATAAAGTTCAGGTGGAATAGCCTGCAAAGCTCCTAATGAGGCATTCATCATAAAAGGATAACCCATCCACACACTGACAATTATAATCGCAACTCTTGCCCAAAAAGGATCAAGAAGCCATGGTATCATGGGAAGGTGCAACTTTTGCAGTATCAGATTTATACCCCCATACTGCTGATTTAAAAGTCCTGTCCAGGTAAGTGCGGCAATTGTGCCAGGAAGTCCCCATGGAATAATCAATATTGCTCTATATAAATTTGTTTCCCACATATTTTTGTTATTCAAAATAACTGCTAAAAGAAGACCGATAATATAACTCAATAATGTAGCTGAAAGAGCAAAAATAACTGTCCACACAAATACAGGAGCAAAAACTACTTTGAAAGGGCCGGCAAGTATATCAACAAAATTTTTAAATCCTACAAATTGATAATTTTTAAAATGATATAAATTAAAGTTTGTAAAAGCAATATAAATAGTATACAAAATAGGGGCAAAACTTAATACAGTCATAGATAGTATAGCAGGAGACAAATAAGCATAAGGTCTTAATTTATCCCGCATAGTTTTGTTTGTTTTCATCTAGCAACCTCCTTCTCTAAAAAAAGGGGCTAAAAGCCCCTTTTTGTTATTGCTGTGTTGCAATGCCTTGCTTGATTTGATTCACCATATCGTCAGCAGCTTTGTCAACCGGAACTTTTCCAGATGTAATAAGCTGTAATGCATTGCCTGCAGGAGTCCAGACTGCTGCCATTTGCGGTATATTAGGCATTGGAATAGCATGTGTAGCTTGCTCAGCAAATGCATTCAAAATCTCATTATTCTTAACTTCTGGATTGTCTAAGAGGGATTTAAGAGCTGGTATCCTGTTACCTGTTTCAAATAATGGCAATCCTGTATTTTCAGCAAGATACTTCATTAAATCCCATGCTTCTTGTTGATGTTTTGAATTTGCACTTACAAAAGCAGCTTGCACACCTGCAAAGGAAGGCATTGGTTTACCATCAACCTGTGGTAGTGGAGCAACTTTGAATGGAACATTAGCTTTCTTGAAGCCATCCACATCCCATGGACCACTTATATACAAACCAGTCTTTCCACTTTGGAAGTTACCTTTTGCCATATCTCCATTTATATCTGCAGGCATGAATTTATACTTTGTCACAAAGTCTTTTATAAGTTCTAAGCCTTTCTTTGCACCATCGTTATTCAATCCTATATCGTTTGGATCAAGTCCACCGCCTGTATCCTTGAACACATAACCGCCATAAGCAGATATAAAGGCAAAGCTAAAATAGAAGTTATTTACATCGTATTGGAATCCTACTTCTTTGCCCAGCTTAATTAAATCATCAAGTGTTGCTGGTGGTGTTGGAACTTTATCTGTATTGTAGAAAAGTGCATAAGTCTCCATTGAAATTGGTACAGCATACATTTTTCCATCGTAAGATACAGCACTTATGCTCATTGGAACATAGTCGTCTTTGTTTATAACTCCGTCTGGTACTTCAGCTAAAAGTCCTGCCTTTTGGAAAGTACCCAAGTTATCGTGTGGTAAACCAAACATGATGTCTGGGCCCTTACCACTTCGAGCAGCTGTTGAGAAAGCTTGGAAGTCACTCTGGTCTGCCAAAACTTTTACTTTGTTGCCAGTTTGCTCTGCCCACTTATTTGCAATCTCTTGAACCTTTGCTATTTCAGGATCTGTTAAGTGTGACCATACTACAAGTTCTACAGGCTCTTTCTTTTGTTCTGTCTGACCTGATGAAGTATTTTCGCTTGTCTTGCTGCCACCACAACCTGTTAAAGCAGCTGACAAAACGAATACCATCACAGTCAGCAAAGCAATTATTTTTGTGTACTTCTTCATACAAATCCTCCTCTTAATTTTAATTTTATTATAATTTTGGGAAAATCCCAAAATCTTATTTCACTCTTACATTAGTCCATATACTGACACTGTCTTTAGGTAAAGTTATACTTAAAATGTTGTTTTCACCATTTCCTCTTTCAACTTTTAAATTAACTCCTTCTAATAAACCCTTTAAATAATCACTGTATTTGCCTTTTCGAAGAGAAGTCTCTATATTTTTTACAGTAGTCTCCTCTCCTTTATTTATTGCAACTACAACTATATCTTTGCCATATTGCCTTTCATAGATATAAACATCATCACTAACATACTTTGCTACAGTCTTACCATACTGTAATGCCGGTGTAGCCTTACGCAAGTTTGATAGTTCTCTAATTAAAACATAAGCCTTAGTATTCTCATCAAACTTTTCCATCATTGGCCTATTGTAAGGGTCATATCCGCCATTGGTATCATCATGCAAATATTGCTCTGTGCCATAATATATCGCTGGAATCCCACGAGATGTCATTATAAATGCAATCGCTTCATGGAGTTTGTCCTTATCATCATTTACTGATAAAAACCTCGGCATATCATGATTGTCCACAAAAGTAACCAACTTATAAGGATTATCATAATCTTTATTTGTCTCTTCAATAGTATCATTCAACCTGTCAAAGCCATAGCCTTTTTCAAAAACATCCTTTATCGCATTGTTGAGCATAAAATCCAATACAGAAAAACCACTCATATTGGCAAATTGAATATTATAACCGTACAAAGGATCAGTGGGACTGTTTAACATCCACTCGCCAAAAAGAATAGCATCTTTTTTAACGCCGTATATGGTATCAGCAAAACTTTTTACCCATTCCATAGGCATATGCTTTGCTGCATCTAGCCTTATCCCATCAATTCCATGACTAAACCATAACTTGATAGAATCCTTTAAATACTTGTCAACAATAGGATTACTTTGATCAAGGTCCGCAAGGTCAAACAAATTTTTATCCTGCAAGTCCTTTAAATTATTCCAGTTGGTAATTCCACCATTATGATGAAAAAGTTTATTGACATCATTGCTATAAGTTCCCAATAATTTCCCATCGTCATAAAGTGCACCGTTTTCAGCAAAGTCAGGATTATTTTCATCTGCAGGACTCGTATGATTGGGAGCAAAATCTAGTACAACTTTTATCCCATTAGCATGAGCAGTCTTTACAAAATTGTCAAAGTCCTCCCATGTACCAAAATGTTCTTCTACTCTTTTAAAGTCCCTTGCCCAATATCCGTGATAAGGTGCATTTATTTCGCCATTATATATTGCCGGTTTGTTGATGTTGTCTACAACAGGAGAAATCCAAATAGCTGTTACTCCCATCCCTTTTATATAAGGAATTTTTTCTGTCAAACCTTTTAAATCTCCACCCCAATACATCCTCCAATTGGTATAGGTTGGGTCAAACATACCTTTACTTACTTCCGGGTCATCGTTGGACTTATCCCCATTGTAAAACCTATCTATCATAACCTGATATATTACATCCGACTCAGGAACATTACTAGAAGTGGTATCTTTAACACCACAACTGGTCAGCAATAAAGAAAAGACTAAAATTATCACCGCAAATAGCTTTACATTTTTTCTCATCACTTTCCCCCTTACAAGTAATTGCCAATATGTTACAGCAATCGCTTTCTCGAAACGTATTTTTAAAAAGCGCGCCCAATTGCAATTTCATTGCAATCGCTTGCGCTTGCTTTTAATAATATTGTATATCTTATTTCAACAAATGTCAATATATTTTTTTGTACAACATAGACTAAAATTTTGCATTTATACTAATAGGCTTATAATCACTTCTGCAAGCTTTTGCTCATTATGCCTTATAAATTCCTTTTTTAAAGCTACTAAATTTTCTTCTACTACTTTAATTCCCATTCTTTCTAACTGATTTTTATCGTATTCAACAGGTTGTGACATGTCTTTTATATAGCGCTCCATATAATCATGAGGAATTTCGCCATTGTTGACAATAATGTAATCTATAGATTTAAGCCCATGTTCAAAAAGAGCCTTCACATGGTCACAAGCAGTATAACCCAAAGTCTCTCCTGGCTGTGTCATGATATTACATACATAAATTTTAACCGCTTTGGAGGTTTCAATAGCATCACACATTCCATCTACCAAAAGATTAGGTATTACACTTGTATATAAACTTCCAGGACCCAATATAATGGCATCAGCATTTAATATATCCACTAACACTTCTTCAAAAGGCGCTGCATGAGAAGGTTCAATATATATCCTCTTTATCTTGCTGTTTTCTTTTTGTTGTACAACAGGAATTTGCGATTCCCCTTTAATAATAGTCCCGTTTTCCAGCTCTGCTACAAGCCTTACATCATTAAGAGTTACAGGAATAACTTTTCCAGATACAGCAAGCACATCACTCATCTTTTTTACAGCTTCTTCAAAATTTTTAGAAATACCTATCATGGCTGCCAAAAACAAATTCCCAAAATTTTGTCCTTTTAACATTCCCTCAGTAAACCTGTACTGCAAAAGTTGTTCCATTGTAGGCTCTGTATTTGCTAAAGCCAGTATACAATTTCGTATATCTCCAGGCGGCAGTATCCCTAAATCCTGTCTTAGGATTCCCGAGCCACCGCCATCATCTGCTACTGTAACTACCGCAGTAATATTAGTTGTATAAAATTTTAACCCCCTCAACATAGTAGAAAGCCCTGTACCTCCACCAATAGCAACAATACGAGGTCCTCCTTTAGAATTATTTTTCATAATCATATTACTCCTCTCCTATATCTCTATGGTGCAAAATAACAGAATAATCTTCTTTTTTTAGAAACTCATAAAGGGCATTTGCAATAGTAACAGACCTATGCTTTCCTCCTGTGCATCCAATAGCTATAACAAGTTGAGATTTACCTTCTCTTATATAATACGGGATTAAAAATTTAATCATGTCCCCTAATTTTTTTAAAAACTCCTTTGCTTCCTCCCACTTCATCACGTACTCTTTTACCTTATCATCATTTCCTGTTAAAGGTCTTAACTCTTCAATATAAAAAGGATTAGGCAAAAACCTCACATCAAATACAAGGTCAGCATCAAGAGGTATTCCATATTTATATCCAAAAGACATAATATCTATTATGATTCCTTTAAACTTTTTCCCTTTTAAAAAGATATTAGACAATTCCTCTTTTAACTGGGAAGAAGTTAAATTAGAAGTATCTATTATGCTATTGGCAATTTTCCTTATTTCTGCAAGTCTCTTTCTTTCCTCATTTATTCCATCAACTATTCTACCTTCCTCAGAGAGAGGATGTTTTCTTCTGGTTTCTTTAAACCTCTTTATCAAAACCTCGTCAGAAGCTTCCAAAAAAACTATTTCGTAATCGTAGTTGTTTTTTTTCAAAAACTCAAGGCTAGAATAGATGTCCTCAAAAAACTGGCCACCTCTTAAATCCATACCAAGGGCTACCTTATCAACATTTTTTGAGTGATAAAAAAGGTCAGCAAGTTTTGGAAGAAGAGCAGGTGGAAAATTGTCTATACAAAAAAAGCCCATATCCTCCATCGCTTTTAATGCCTGTGTTTTTCCAGCGCCAGAAAGCCCTGTTATTATGACAAACCTCATAAATATCACCTCTTTGCGTTTATTATATCTTCTTCTGTTAGTCCCGCCTCTTTTGCTATTTCTATTCCCCTTTTAAAGTCTCCTACTTTATGAGGCGTATGGGCATCGCTGTTTATTACAAATTTGCACCCCTCTTTTTTGGCTATCTTTACATATTCAACTGTCATATAACCATGACTAGAATTAATCTCAAGAGCCGTTCCTTTCTCTTTTGCTGCCTTTGCAAGCTTTTGTGTATCAATGTCTACTTTTGCTCCGGGGTGTGTTATTATGTCAATTTTGTACTTTTTTATAGCATTAATCATCGCTTGAGTATTTTTTTCTCTCATCTCTTCCCGCAAGGAAATAAAATATTTACTTGCCATGTTCTTACCAAAAAGCTGTAAAGTACTTCTAAAGTCTTTAGGCATAACTCCTTCATGATATCCCATAAGCAAAATATCTAAATATTTCATAAGTTCATCTGGAACATCAATATCTCCTTCTAAGCTGATTAAATTAGCTTCTACTCCCATCAGCACTTTAATTTGAGGATATTTTTCATTAATCTTATCTATTTCCTCCCTCATTTTTTTAAAATCCCTTTTTCTTAAACCATAAAATACATGAGCTGGTCCATGGTCAGTAATCGCAATTACCTCAAGTCCAATTTCTATTGCCCTTTTCACATTATCCTCTATTGTACCTTTGCCATGGCTGTATACCGTATGGGTGTGATAATCAGCAAAAATTTTCATTTGTCAAATCACCTATTTCTCTCCTATTATTTTTATTTCTGGTACAAGTTCCACTCCAAACTTTTCTTTTACTACTTTTTGTATATGCTCAATCAAATTTAAAACATCGTAAAAAGTTGCATTGCCAGTATTTATAATAAATCCCGAATGATTTTCGGAAACTTTAGCTCCTCCAATTGAATAGCCTTTAAGTCCTGCTTCCTCAATCAATTTCCCAGCATAATATCCAGGTGGCCTTTTAAAAGTACTTCCGGCACTTGGATACTCCAAAGGCTGTTTTTCCCTTCTTTTTGCATTTAGTTCCTCCATTTTGCTTTTTATCTCTTCGTATTTCCCTTTTGCCAAACTAAGCCATGCTCTTAAAACAATCCAATCCTTTTCATGAATAATGCTGTATCTATAGGAAAAATTCATTTCTTCGTTTGATAAAATCAATATATTGCCTTCTCCATCTAAAACCTCTACTTTTTCTACCACGTCCTTCATTTCAGACCCATAAGCCCCTGCGTTCATCACTATTGCTCCACCTAAAGTGCCAGGAATCCCGCTAGCAAATTCAAATCCCGCAAGTTCATGTACAAGTGCCACATTGGCAATATAGGAAAGAGGTGCTCCCGCTTCAGCAATTATCCTATTACCTTCTACAATTACATTCCTCAAAGAGGATAATTTTATTACAACTCCCCTAATGCCCTTTTCACTTACCAATAAATTAGTACCATTTCCTAGTATAAAAAAAGGAATGTTTTCTCCTTTCAACAAAAATATGACTTCCAATAATTCTTTACGATTATTTGGTACAACTAACACATCTGCAGGTCCACCTATTTTAAAAGAAGTGTGTCTTTTCATGGGCTCGTTTAAATACAATTTCCCTTCTCTAAGGATATCCTTCAATTTGTCAACTATCTCAATCACTCTACCACTCCTCAAAATTTAAAGTTTAACTACTCCATCTATAGTCTATCAATAATATATTGTTTTCATTCCAAAATGAAACTTTATATGCAATTTTATAATATCACTTTTTTTTCACAAAATAAATAGAGGGGACTACCCCTCCTTTATGCATTGTAACAAACTTTAAATCTCTTGCTTATGCAACCTTCCGAATCATACATGCTCACAACAGCTGTGCACTTTTTTATCTTTATCTCGCAATTGCAATCCCTGCAAAAATACAGGTTATTCCCTATTTTGCCCACATTCGTACTTTTGCAATTTGGGCATTCCACGGCAATCACCTCTTCATTAGCTGCTTACACTGTGAACTGCATCGCCAATGAATTGGCGGACTTTATGGCCACAAACTGCCGTCTATTCTTTGGCGTGTTCAACACACCTCCCAGTATAAGCAGCTTTTGATTTGTGTATTAAGTAATCTAATCTTAAAATTTTGAATATTTTATGTATTTGTTAAAATTATTTCCATTCCAATTTTTATTATACCACAGGTAAAGAAGTTGGATATAGTTTGAAATTACATCATATCTTCTAATATTTTAAATTTTCTCTTATATTTATTCAGTATTTCTCTCTTTTGCAAAAAAAATATCCGTTTTTCTAAGTTTTTTGCTTAAAAGTTTAAGCATATAATTATATGAGGTGTTCAATATGATTTTTAAAGTTGTAAAAGTCTTTTCCATCCCTTTTTTCACATCAATGGGAGTTGTTATAGGTGGAGCTTTAATTGGTGCTTTATCAGCTGTATTTACCTTTGAATCCCCTGTCAAAATAATTAATCTGATTTTAAAAGATATACGTTTATGGGCAATATTAGTAGGACTCGGAGGCTCTTTTTCTGCTATAAGGGGATTCGAAATAGGTTTAAGCGGTGAATTTACACAGCTAGCAAAACAAGGTTTAATAATTCTTGGGGCTTTTTTAGGCTCTTATGCAGGTTTTAAAATCATTTCTTTTATTGTTGGTGATTTAAAGTGAAAAAGTATTATATTCATCTTTGCATTTTTATTCTTGGCTTTATTATTGGAGGTTCTATCATAAATGCAGTAAATGGTATTAAAATTGAAAAACTAATTTTCGAAAAAGAAGCCTATAGGATGAAAGCTATTGAATTAAATGAAAAAGTATCAAAACTTAATGAATCATTGAAAAACAAACCTCAAAGAGTGGTCTCAGACATAATTGTCCACATAAACAATGCAGACAATAAATTAGCTATTGAGATAGAAAAATACGTAAAAGAAAAATTAAAGGGTTTATACGGAAAAGAGATAGAAAAAATAGACCCCACATTAATAAAAAACATTTTTGATGGCAGAATCCTAACAATCGAAAATAAAAAAATAATCTTAAAGGTTAAATTTATTGTGATAAATACTGCTCTCGAGATTTACTTAGACACTGATGAAAAAATTTCTTTAGAATAATAAACGCAAGTTGTTTGCTCTACATTTCTAATTCTCTCTTTATTTTCCCAACAATAGAATCGGCAGCTTCAAATCCCATATTTATGCATTTTCCCGCCTGGTCAAACCTATACCAGCGAATATTATTAACATTAGGCTTTATTGTATAGACTCTTTTACCCCTCTCTGTTTTTTCGGAATTTTTGTTAGAGCTGTCTTTTAATAACTTCATAGTTGTAGCTGTAATGGATATAATTTCAGGCGCTGTCCTTTTTAAATTGAAATATTTTTTTAGAGGCAGCAACTTATCACTATTAGCTAAAGAATAAAAGGTTTTTTCAAAAACTCCCATATCTATGCTAGAGCTCACATCACATTCTATAATTATGTCTGCACCCAATTTAGCTGCTAATCCTACTGCGTCAAAATCAATAATTGACCCATCAACTAACTTGGTTCCATTGTATTCCACAGGTTCAAAAATGACAGGAATAGAAATACTTGCTCTTATAGCTTTTATCAAGTCTCCTTCTGAGAATACTACTTCTTTTCCTGTGTGAATATCCGTAGCCACAATATATAGAGGGATATTAAGCTCTTCAAATCTTTCTTTTATATAGACCTGCAAATATTTTTCTATTTTTTCGCCTTTTACCAAACCAGTTTGTGATGTTTTAAAATCCAATAAGTTTAAAAATTTTAACATATTAATCTTTTTTGCATCACTTATAAGTTTGTCTACATTATGTCCTGAAGCATAGATTGCTCCTATTATCGCTCCCATACTTATGCCTATTATAAAGTCAATAGGAATATTTTCTTCTTCAAATCTTTTTAGTATACCTAAGTGCGCATATCCTCTTGCTGCTCCACCACCTAGTATAAGTCCTACTTTTGGTCTCATTTTCCATCACCATTTTACTCAAAAATAATTTGTATGGCATTTAACGCATCCAAAATTTCATTTTCATTAGAATCTAAAATCACTTGAATTCCCGTACCAAACATTGCACCAAGTATCATTCTCGCTACTGCTCGTGGAGAATAACTTTTAAAATTGTCTCCTAAAGCACTATTACTTAAAATTTTTTCCTCAATCATTTTAGATAAATCATTAAATAAATCCTTTAATAAACTGTTAAAAGAAGAGGACCACATGGCTAAACCTGTAAAATCGTACAACAGTTTAAAAAGTCCCGGATTATTACTTAACAGGTCTTTAAAAAATTTCACTAAGGATAGCATCTTATCCTTTGCAGTTTCTCCAATACTCAAAGCTTCATTTATTTCTTCTAAATATTTATCTATCATCATCTTTATTACCTCTGTAAAAAGCCCTTCCTTACTACCAAAATAATAATGCAATTGGCTTAATACAACACCAGCTTCCTCTGCAATGTCTCTTAAGGAAACATTAGCATATCCTTTAGTTGAAATACACTTATATGCAGCATTTAATATTCTTTGCGATTGGTTTCTTCCTTCCATCTTGGATTTCCCCTTTTGAAGTTTATTTATTAAAGCCGCCCAGATCGGAAAATAGAAATTGCTAAACCTAAAACTATGACAAAAGCTATCGCTAAACCAATCTTTAAAATTATCCCATTAAGCTTATACATTTCTGCACCAGCATTAGCACTCATTCCTGACCCTATTAAAATCCCTGCAATGACAATACTTAAAGCCAAAAGTATAATACTGGTGGAAAGTCGATTAAATACCTTATCAACGCGTTTCTCTAAATTTTCAAAGTCTCTTATTTTCAATTCTACAGCATAATTTTCTTCTTCTGTTTTCCTTAAAAAATTCAATAAAAATGATGGCAACTCTTTTATCAATCTGCTATAATCCATTGTGGCATTTATTATCTCTTCTTTCATATGTTGAGTAGAAAACATTTTAGGTATCAACTGCTTTGCAATTGGTTTTGCCACTTCTAAAACGCTAATTTTAGGATCTAACTTTTCTACTATTCCCTCTAACGTTATAAGGCTTTTAGCCAGCATATTAAATTCATTGGGAATTACAATATTATACGAAAATACAAGGTCAAATATCCCATTGAGGACTTCCCCAACTTTGAGCTTTTCTAATGGTATTTCAACATATCTATCTCGCAAATTATTTATGTCTTTTTCTAGCTTTTTCATATTGACATTTAGAGTCACAGCATTTAAATCTATAATGCTTTCAGTAATCATCCTGCTATTTTTGTAAACAATCCCCAACAACATTTTAGAAAACTGCCTTTTTCTTTCTGGGCTTAAGCTACCTACCATTCCAAAATCTAAAAATGCTATTGTCCCATCCCCTAGCACCATAATATTTCCCGGATGAGGGTCTCCATGAAAAAAACCATCCCTTAAAATCTGATTCAATACAGATTTTGCAAGGTTTCTTGCAATTGCACCGCGGTCTAATCCAGCCTCATCAATTGCATTAAAATCATTTAACGGAATGCCATCAATGTATTCCATCGTCAATACACGTCTTGTCGTATGGGTCCAGATTATAGAAGGAATTTTGACTTTTTTGTCTTTTAAAAAATTCTTTTTGAACTTTTCTGCGTTTTCCCCCTCTATTCTAAAATCTAATTCCTCTTCCAATCTCTTTTTGAAGTCTTCTACCATTTTTGTAAAATTATATAGTTTGCCATATTTTGTATGATTATCAACAAATTTGGCAATATCTTCTAATATCCTCATATCTTGGGCTATGATTTTTTCTATCCCTGGCCTTTGAACTTTGACAACAACAGTTTTGCCTGACCACAACAAAGCCTTGTGAACTTGTGCTATAGAAGCAGCCGCTAAAGGAGTAGGCTCAAATTCAGCATAGGCTTCCTCCAAACTTTCGCCAAATTCATTTTGTATAACTGATTTCACCTCATCAAAAGAAAAAGCAGGAACTTTGTCCTGTAATTTTTCCAATTCTTTTATAACATCCTTTGGCAAAATGTCAGGCCTGGTACTTAAAATCTGCCCCATTTTTATAAAAGTAGGTCCTAATTCTTCAAGAGCAAGTCTTAATCTTTCTCCACGGGAAAGTTTCGCAATATTTTCATCATTTGTTTGCTTCAAGATTTTTCTTCTTACATTAATATGTTTTAGAATGCCAATATTGTCAATTATAGCACCAAACCCATATTTGATAAATACAAACACTATTTCTCTGTATCTTCTTAAATGTTGCATTATTTCACACCTGTCATCAAAATTTTATAGTTACTTATTTCTTTGTGTTTTGCATTTCCTCCAGCACTTTTTTAATTTCTTCACGAACAATATTTCTTATATCTTCTTTACTAACAATGTCCTCCTTTTTGGCGATGTTCATGTAATCTAACGTTTCAGCAACTGCGTCTTTAATCATTTTTCTCAATTCTTCCTTCTGTTCTTCACCTTTTTTTACCAAGTCTTTTACCATTTTTTGTGCATCTTCTCTTGCAACTTCTCCTCTATCTACAAGTTCTTCTACTACTTTTTCTATTTTCTCTCGCGATAATGCAAATAATCCCAAACCAAAATTGATAGATTTTTCAAGCAAACTTGTCATATATATAACCCCTTTCAAAATTAATTCGGACATCCGTCCTAATATCTCTACTAATATTATATACTAAAATTTCCTAAAGTCAATATGGAATTTCATTACTCCTCCAACAGCTCTTTTACAACCTCTATACCGTTTAATTTCATGTGATACAAAAACATGGTATGTATCAAATTGCCATCATGAGGCAGTATCTTGAGGGATTGAGCAGTTTTTACAGATGTATCATACGTTTCAACGCAATTTTCCGGTACAATTACATTTACTTTAAGATTATTGGCATTTGCAATCATTTTTATAGACATAGCCGTCTGGTAAACACACAAGTCAGTGCAATCTCCTACAACAATAAAAGTAGATTTTCCTTCCTTTATCATTTCAACAACTTTCTTCAAAAACTCACTCCCGCCTTCTAATTCCCCACCAAAAAACACATTTAATGAATTTTTCTCTACAATCACAGGTTCTCCTTCAACTACTTCTTTTAATTCGTCCACAATTTCACTTTCAAAAGTACCTTTTACACAATGAGGTGGAAATTCTCCAAATTCAACTGCATCTGAAGGATGGGCGTCATTTAAAAAGAACACATTTTTTATCCCCATTCTGTAGCAGGCTTTCAATAAATTTTTTATGGGTTCTATTATGCCTGCAACTCTTGGACTTGCTAAAGGACCGCTTTTACAAAAACCGTTTAGCATATCTACAACCAAAACTGAAACCTTATCCTCTCCACCAGCATTGTATATCACACTGCTTAAACTTTTTTCTTCTAGGTTGCTATAAAAATCAAAAAGGTAATTTAAAAATGGCCTTGTGTTATACAAAAAACTGTCAAAATTCATAAAAAACACCCCTTTATATGTTTATTCTTACCAAAATTATACCATAAAAACAATTCTTAAACATAATGTATTACATATTGAAAAAAGTTTCTCTTGCCACAGCTAAAAGCCTCCCATCTTCAGCATAGGCTTCACAAACTGCCACAGTAGTTTTACTCCCCGCATGAACTATTTTACCTGTCGCTTTCACTTTTTCTCCCACTTTCACTGGCGAAAGGTAATTTATATTCATCTCAATAGTTATCACCTGTTTACCTACTGTCCTTGCTGCCATACCCATTGTAATATCCATCAAAGAAAAAAGCACGCCTCCGTGAGCAATGCCAAGAGGATTTAAGTGTTTTTCTTCAATTTTCATTTTTGTAACAGCATAACCCTTCCCTAATTCTGCTACATGCACCCCTATTAATTGATGAAAATTAGTACTCCTATTTATTTTTAAAAGTTCTTCAAAAAGTTTTTCATCTATTCCTCCATTTATTGCTTTCACATTCCCGCCCTCCTCATAAGTTGTTGTTATTATTATAGCATAAAAAACACAGGACTTTTCCTGTGTTTATGCAAATATTTCATGCCATATTTTTATAATATACCCTTCAACAGGACTAAGTATTCCTTCAAGACCTCTTAAAATTTTACTGCTTATAAATCCTATTATAAAGCCGGCTATGACATCCAGTGGATAATGTACTCCCACATATATTCTTGCAAATAAAAGTAATAGAGTTAAAACCATCATTATACTGCCAATAATTTTGTCATACATAAGCTCTGTAAAAGATAAAGCAGAACCTCCTGACGCATGGTCACTCGGAAAAGAAGCATCTGCAGGATGTTTTACCAAAAGATTGACTTTGTGATGCACAAAAGGTCTGGGTTCAAAATAGACGGTAGAAATTATTAAATTTAACCCTAGTGCAATAATAGCTGCAAAAAAGGCGTTCATAGAAGTCTTTTTACCCTTATCACCGCCTATAAACCACTGAACCAACATAAGCATCCCATACAAAATTGGAGAATACACAGCAATAAAAGTCATAATCTTGTCCAAAAAAATATTATGGCCTGCTAAGCCATTTATCATGTGAAAAAGTGTCAAATTCATGTTTCTTCACCTCACGAAATATTATAGAGGTGAAGTCTTAAAGGAAAATTAGATTTTCATTAAAAAGAAATTAAAAAATTTTAATAATCAATTCCCAAATTTTCTATTACAGATATAAACGCATCAACAATTTTAGGATCAAACTGTGTTCCCGCATTTTTCTTCAATTCTTCAATAGCTTGAGCCATTGTAAATGAATCTCTGTAAGGCCTTTTAGAAGTCATGGCATCAAAACTGTCAGCCACAGCTATTATTCGTGAACCTAAAGGTATCTCTTTTCCTTTTAATCCATCGGAATAACCTTTGCCATCATATCTTTCGTGATGATGACGAATTATCTTTGCGATATTTTCCATAACCTTCATCTTATTTATAATCTCATAACTCATAACCGGATGATCCATTAAACTATTATGATTCCAATTTTAATTGCAATTGCAATTTTAGGAGGAATAATCATCTCAAACAAAGCATTAAACCCAATCAGTCATATGACTGAAGTAGCAACAGAAATAAGCGAAAGAATGAGTTTGGACAATTCCAAACTCATTCCCTAAATCTTCTCAATCTTAAAGCATTTGTTACAACTGACACTGAGCTAAATGCCATTGCCCCTCCTGCTATAGCTGGAGTTAAAAGGCCCATTGCGGCAAATGGTATGCCGATTGTATTGTATACAAAAGCCCAGAATAAATTTTGATATATATTTCTCATGGTAGCTTTGCTTAATTTTATGGCGGTCACAATACCCATAAGATTACCACTTATCAACGTTATATCCGAGGTTTCTATCGCCACATCTGTACCTGTACCTATCGCTATGCCAACATCCGCTGTAGCTAAAGCAGGAGCATCATTAATACCGTCTCCCACCATTGCAACTACTTTTCCCATTTTTTGAAGTTTCATAACCTCTTCAGCCTTATGTTCTGGCAATACTTCTGCCAGCACATTTTTTATACCAACTTGTTTTGCTATTGCCTCAGCAGTCCTTTTATTATCTCCTGTAATCATGTATACTTCAATACCCATAGCGTGTAACTCTTTAATAGCTTTTGCCGAGTCACTCTTTACGGTATCTGCAACAGCTATAATGCCATAAACGCTGTCGCGAGATGCCAATATCATTGCTGTTTTACCTTGTGATTCTAGTTCTGTGACTTTATCTTCAATTGATGTTACATCAATATTTTGTTTGTCCATGAGCCTTCTATTGCCAATATAAAACTCTTTTTCATTTATCATAATGCATATACCGTAGCCTGGTATAGCCTCAAATTTCTCAGGGTCTTCCAATATTTTGAATTTTTCTTTTGCTTTATTAACGATTGCTTGTCCCAATGGGTGCTCAGAATTTTTTTCTGCAATTCCCGCTATTTTTAGTATCTCATCCTCGGTAAAATCTCCAAAAGCTACTATGTCTGTAACTTCCGGTTCTCCTTTTGTTATCGTCCCAGTCTTATCAAGCACTATTGTCGTGATTTTTCCTGCTTTCTGCAGATGTTCTCCTCCTTTTATGAGTATACCATTTTCTGCTCCTTTTCCTGTCCCTACCATCACAGAGGTCGGAACTGCAAGTCCAAGAGCACACGGGCAGGCAATTACAAGTACTGATACTGCATTTATTATGCCCGCATTAAAATCTCCATACCCAAAATACCAAATTAAAAATGTGGTAGCAGCTATACCTATAACTGCCGGGACAAAAATACCAGAGATTTTATCAGCGATTTGTTGAATTGGCGCTTTTGACCCTTGGGCATCTTCTACCATTTTAATAATTTGCGATAATACCGTATCTTTACCCACTTTTGTGGCTTCAAATTTAAAGGTTCCTGTTTTATTTATCGTAGCGCCAATTACTTCATCACCAACGCCTTTTTCTACAGGAATAGATTCTCCAGTTATCATAGATTCATCCACAGCTGAACTGCCTTCAATTATTTTACCGTCAACTGGTATTTTTTCGCCCGGCCTTACAACAACGATATCCCCGACTTTGACCTCTTCAATAGGTATATCTAATTCTTGCCCATCCCTTATCACTCTTGCAGTCTTTGCTTGTAGTCCCATGAGGTTCTTTATTGCTTCAGATGTTTTTCCCTTGGCTATAGCTTCAAGCAGCTTACCTAATGTTACAAGCGTTATAATAACTGCTGATGCCTCAAAATACAAGTAGTTGTGTATCTCATGAGAGGGTTTAGTAAATACATTGTACAAACTATAAAAATATGCTGCAGATGTTCCCATAGCTACCAAAGTATCCATATTTGCCGTCATATTTTTTAAATTGTTCCACGCACCCTTATAATATCTAAAACCTACGATAAACTGAACAGGTGAAGATAAAAATACCTGTAACCACGGATTATCAAGTATTCCTCCTGAAATTTTAAACATTCTAAAAACCATTGATATTACTAACGGCACAGTTAAAATCGCTGAATATATTACAAGTTTCCTTAATGTATTTATTTCTCTCTCCTTTATCTCTTTTCCTGTATCAATACCTACTCCAGTTTTTTCCTTTGCATCATATCCTATATCTTTTATCGCTTTAATCATTTTTTCTGTATCAACTTCATTTGAATCATATTCGACAATTGCTGTCTCAGTCGCAAAATTAACTGATGCATTGCTTACACCAGGCAGGTTTTTTAAGGTTTTTTCGATTTTGGCAGCGCATGATGCGCAGGACATACCCACAAGTGCAAGCTCTGCTTTATCTTTTATTACACCATATCCTATATCTTCTATTTTTTTCTCAATATCGCATATGTTAATTTTATCTGGATCATATATAACCGTTGCTTTTTCAATCGCAAGATTTACATTTGCATCTAAAACTCCATCTAAGCTTTTAAGCCCTTTTTCTATTTTTGTTGCACAAGCTGCACAAGACATCCCTGTTATTTTTAAATTAGCTTTTTCGGCCATATTTTCATCTCCTCTTCATCTCTCAGTATTTTTATAGGAAATTCTTCCACATAAAAGGAGATTCAGAAATTTTATCTAACTTTTCTTTCTATTGTTCCCCCTCCTACAACAATATCTCCATCATAAAAAACTACTGACTGCCCTGGTGTAATAGCCCTTTGTGGATTGTCAAATTTCACAAAAACCCTCCCATCTTCAAGTGGTCGTATTACTGCATCCTGCTCTTTTGCAGTGTACCGTATCTTTGCTTTTACTCTCATCTCTCCTTCAAGTTTGTCAATTGAAATAAAGTTGTTATTATAGGAAATGAGTTCATCCCCAAATACTTCGTCACCGTATCCTAATACTACCACATTATTTTCTGCATCAATATCGACAACATAGAGGGGTTTGCCAACAGAAATTCCTAAACCTTTCCGTTGTCCTATTGTATAATGTATAATTCCCTTATGATAACCCAAAAATCTACCTCTCGTATCGCGGAATTCTCCTGGTTTTATCTCTTCTTTGGCATTTTCTCTAATAAATTTTCCATAATCATTATCAGTTACAAAACAAATTTCTTGACTGTCTGGCTTTGATGCAACAGGCAGGCCTAAATTTTTAGCTAACTCTCTGACCTCATCTTTTTTATATTTACCCAGTGGAAACAAAATATGCTCAAGCTGAGTTTGAGTAAGATTATATAGTACATAAGTCTGGTCTTTTGAAGTATCTACAGATTTCTTTAATAAATACCTTCTTCTCTCTTCATCGTACTCTTTAATCGCATAATGGCCTGTTGCTACATAATATGCATCTATCATCCAGGCTCTTTTTAAAAGTTCTTCAAATTTTATATATTTATTGCAAGCAATACAGGGATTGGGAGTCCTTCCTCTTAGATACTCATCTACAAAATAATCTATTACTTTTTCTTTAAAAACATCTTTAAAATTCATTACATAATATTTAATGCCAATCTTATTCGCTACTCTTCTGGCGTCATTAACAGCAGCCAATGAACAACAGCCGCCTTCAACTCTTACTGCTTCCTCATCTTTGTCCTGCCATATTTGCATCGTAACACCTATAACCTCATATCCCTGTTCTTTTAAAAGATAAGCCGAAACAGAGCTATCAACACCTCCGCTCATTCCCACTACTACTCTGTTATTTTTTTTCATAAAAAAACTTTTTAACCTCCTATCTTGTAGAGTCAGATATCTAAACCACGAAGTAGTTGCATTTTTTCCGTATAATTTACCGTTTCTTAATTATTAGTATCTGTTCATAATTCTATATTTATTGACGATAAAGTTCAATATTCAAAAAAATTTCTGCATACTTAAATAGCTTTTACCTGTATCAGGCAACTCAGTTACAACCCGTTTTCCTTTCCCGAGGCAATTAGCAACTTCAATTGCCGCAAAAATTTCTTCGTTCTATGCTCATCGTATCAGGCATTACAAGAATCAACTTATACCCTTTTACAGTACTGACCATCGTACCTCCGCTGCATTTTCAGGAACAATTCTATTTAACTTGAAGACATAAGTTTTTGCCTCCTTTTAATTCCGATTATTTAGATAGGAATTATATGATTTCTTTTCTTAAAGTATCACAATCTTATATCAATGTCAATAGATACGTTTCAAAATTTAGTTTATTTAACATTGTCTGTAAGTATAAAATTTAACACAGGAATTCAAGGTAGAAGAGATAAGTGCAATATTTGATAACCTTCCTTAAGCCACGTAGATTTCCAAAGAAAGATGGGTGACAAATATGTATTTATAAGGTATTTCGCTATTATGTCTTAGCCTTTGTTATTTTGTTCGCAAAAAGTATAATAAATTAATATATGGAAATACTATTTGTTGATAATAAATAAGTGAGGTGTGTTATATGACAGCAGAAAATGTAGTTAAATGTTCAGTAAATACTTGCAGCTACTGGAAAGATATGAGATGCCACGCTCCATCAATTGAAGTAAGTTCAAAAGTAACGCCTGCAAAAACTAGCGCAGAAACAGAATGCACAACATTTAAACCAAAATAAAAACAACTAAAGAAAACCATTGATAAGTATTCAACGTTTCAGACTTTAGGCATAAGAAAAGTCTCCGCTTTTATGCGTAGAGTGCATCGCGGAATTTTTGAAACTAGTTTGCGAAATTTTAGGGAAAGCAGCTTACCGTCGAGCCTGCACTCGAGCATAAAAGGAGGAGACTTTATTTATAAGTAAAAAGTTTGTCGAAAGCTGATTCATTTTTAAATCCTTCAACGCTTTTGTTCACTTTAAATTTTTAATAGCTATATTACACTTCATATCCTGTATCAATAATTGCTTTTTTCATATCATCTATAGAAACTTTGGAAGGATCATAAGTTACCGTAACATTTCCTTTGTCAAGGTCAACAACAGCTTTTGATACACCATTTAACTTTTTTAGTGCACTTTCGACAGACATTTTGCAATGGTTACATGTCATCCCCTTAACATTTAATATAATAGTTTCACCTTTAGGTCCAAACCAGCCCATAACTCCTATACTCCTTTCATAAATTTAAAGTATTATATATGGCAGTACATAATTTGTAAAAGTTCTTGACTCAACGTTTTTTTCTATTTAAAAAGCTTACAATTGGGGGCATTAGAGATATAACAATTATCGCAATTGTTACAAATCCAAAATGGTCTTTTACTATCTGCAAATTTCCAAAATAATAACCTCCTAAAGTAAAAAGTAGAACCCACAGTGCTCCACCTAATGCATTGTAAAACAAAAACTTAAAATACCTCATTTCCCCAATCCCTGCTACAAAGGGTACAAAAGTTCTAATAATTGGTATAAACCTTCCTATAACAATAGTAAAAGAACCATACTTTTCATAAAAACTACGAGCTTCTATCAAATGCTCTTTTTTAATTAATTTTAAATTTTCTCTTTCATAAATCTTTTCCCCGACAAATTTTCCTATGTGATAGTTTGCCGTATCTCCCAATATTGCAGCAGATGCTAAAAGCATAATCACATAAAATACATTTAAGCTGCCAATTGCCGCAAACGTCCCTGCAGCAAAAAGAAGAGAATCTCCTGGTAAAAAAGGAGTTATTACAAAGCCAGTTTCAAAAAAAATTATAAAAAACAAAATGCTGTAAGTCCAGGCACCATACATTTGTATAATGTTACCCAAATACCTATCAAGATGCAATATAATATCAATGAAATCTTTTATAAGGTCCATCTCCTCCATCCTTTCATATATATAGTAATTCTAATTCACAGCATTAATTATACTATATATATGAAAGGTCTTGTAAAAATATATGAATCAATCTTCTCCACCCCAATAGCTATGCCTATGGCGCATACCTCTATGGCATCTTTGTTCTTCATTATAAACCCTGTAATTGCCACCTTCCACCCTTATCGCTTTGCCATTGACTAAAGCATCAGCTACCTTTTGTCTAGCAGAACTTATTATTCTAAAAAAGGTGGGTCTTGACACTTTCATCATATCAGCACATTCCTCTTGCTCTAAACCTTCCAAATCCTTAAGCCTTATAGCTTCCAATTCCTCTACTGTTAGTATAACTTCAGCTAACATAGACATAGGGACGCCAACAGGTTTAAAATGCGTCACGTTTGGTTCACTTCTAACCCATCTACATTTTGGAGGTCTTGGCATTTTATCACACCCTATTGTTTAATAAATGACGATTACTTTTATTTTACACTTTTTAAAAAAAAATATCAATCCTTCATAAAAGAATGGTCCGTATAAACATTCGGTCTGTCGATCTCCCTCGGTTTTTACCTCTTATTCTCTTATTAATATCTCACCAAAATTTCCATTTAGTTTTTCTTTTATTTTTTTCAAAAAGCTAATATTACAATCTTGAATTCCACTCCTCTTCTTATCCAATACTCCTTCCTCATACTTGTACCTTTGTAAAACATACCTTTTCGCAGGAGAAATCCAATCAGCTAAAGCCTCAAAATCTTCTAAAGTAAGTAGTTTGTCATTTACAGTAGTTCTAAATTCGTAATCTATATCAGAATTTTTAATTATCTCTACACTTTTTTGAACATTATCTATATCTTTTTTGTTTTTTAAAAATATGCCATATTTTTCTATTGGTGCTTTTATATCCATAGCTATATAATCGAGCAATCCTTCATCTATTAAATTTTCTAACACTTGTGGTCTTGATCCATTAGTGTCAAGCTTAACACTAAAATTTAAATCCTTTATATCTTTTATAAAATCTTCTAATCCTTTCCAAAGAGTAGGTTCTCCGCCTGTAATACACACTCCTTCTATCAAATTTGCTCTCTTTTTAAGATAATCAAAAAACTCCTTTTCACTCCGCATACCTTCCCTTATTTGAATTAAATAAGAGTTATGGCAGTAAGGACACTTAAAATTGCAGCCACTTACAAAAACAGTGGCTGCAATTTTTCCTGGGAAATCAACAAAAGAAACAGGCATAAAGTCGTATATCATATGACAAATTCCTTTCTGTCTTTAAACTCTTTTTTCTTTCCTTCATTCCAATTTTTTACTGGCCTATAGTACCCTACAACTCGACTGTAAACTTCACATTCTTTTCCACAGTAAGGGCATTCATAATACTCTCCTGATATATAACCATGGTCTTCACATATAGAGAAAGTTGGAGTTATAGTATAGTAAGGAATTCTATAATTATAAGCTATCTTTTTGACTAGAGCTTTGCAGGCAGTCACATCGTTTATACTTTCTCCAATAAATCCGTGAAATACTGTACCTCCTGTGTATTTTGTCTGTAACTCCTCTTGTAAGTCAAGAGCAGCAAATATATCTTCAGTAAAGTCTACAGGAAGCTGTGTAGAATTAGTGTAGTAAGGCACATCGCTACCTGCAGTTATTATATCAGGAAATAATTCTTTATCTTTTTTAGCCAATCTATAGGAAGCTCCTTCTGCAGGGGAAGCTTCTAAATTGTACATGAAATTAGATTCTAATTGATATTGTTCTAATTTATGCCTCATAAAATCCAATACTTCAATGGCAAATTTCCTTCCTTCTTCACTGGCTATGCTTACTCCCATGAAATTTAATAGTGCCTCATTCATCCCAATGAGCCCTATCGTGTTAAAATGGTTTTGCCAGTAAAATCCAAATCTCTTTTTTATATCTCTCAAGTAAAATTTCGAATAAGGATACAATCCCATTTCAGTCATTTTCTCCAAAACTTCTCTTTTTATTTCAAGGCTTGTTTTTGCAATATCCATAAGCCTTTCTAACCTTTGGAAAAACTCTTCTTTTGATTTAGATAAATACCCAATTCTTGGCATATTTATAGTTACAACTCCTATTGAACCTGTAAGAGGATTCGCTCCAAAAAGCCCCCCTCCTCGCTTTCTTAATTCTCTGTTGTCCAACCTCAACCGACAGCACATCGATCTCACATCATTGGGATCTAAATCACTATTTACAAAGTTGCTAAAATAGGGCAAACCGTACTTCGCAGTCATTTCCATTATTTTATCTATGACAGGACTATCCCAGTCAAAATTTTTTGTTATATTATAAGTGGGTATTGGAAAAGTAAATATCCTGCCGCTGGCATCTCCCTCCATCATGACTTCTGCAAAAGCCATATTTAGCATATCCATTTCTTTTTGAAATTCTTTATATGTTTTATCCATCAATTGACCGCCAATTATAACAGGTTCATCTGCCATAATTTCTGGTATCACAAGGTCCATAGTTATGTTTGTAAAAGGAGTTTGAAATCCTACTCTTGTAGGAACATTTATGTTAAATATAAACTCCTGTAAAGCTTGCTTAACCTCTTTGTAAGAAAGATTATCGTAATATATAAAAGGCGCTAAATAAGTATCAAAGTTGGAAAAAGCTTGAGCTCCTGCTGCTTCCCCTTGAAGTGTATAGAAAAAGTTGACAATCTGCCCAAGAGCAGACCTAAAGTGCTTTGGAGGTTTGCTTTGAACTTTTCCTTCTACTCCTGTAAATCCAGAAAGAAGTAAATCTCTTAAATCCCATCCACAGCAATACACAGATAAAAGGCCTAAGTCATGAATGTGCAAATCTCCGTTTACGTGGGCATCTCTAACTTCTGGAGGATATATTTTGTTTAACCAATAATGAGCTGTTATCGTACTGGAGATATGATTATTTAAACCTTGAAGTGAATAACTCATATTGCTATTTTCATTTACTCTCCAGTCCAATTTTCCTATGTATTCATCCACCATTTTTTCAATATCCATAAACATCTTTTTAAACTCTCTTATGTCTTGATGCTGTTTCCTGTACAAAATATAGGCTTTTGCCGCTTTAGCATGACCACGCTTTATTAAATATTGTTCTACAATATCTTGAATTTGTTCCACACTAGCTATTCCTTCTAAATTCTTTTCAACATAATTAGTAACCTCATCTGCTATTTCTACTGCTTGTTTATATTCCCCTTCCCCCACTGCTTTAAAAGCTTTATATATAGCATTTACAATTTTAGATTTATCAAATTCAACCTCTTTCCCATTTCTTTTTATAACTTTCATAGTAATTTCCATATTTTATACCTCCATTTCATTTCATCATCACAGTGGCGGGACCGTGCAGGACTTTCACCACACTTCCATTTTAACCCAATTTTAAAGTCAAAATTGGGCACCTCTAATTGAAAGTATTAATTTTTGCTACAAAATATGGTATACATAATCGCATTCACCTCAATATATAGTATAACATTGCTTCATAACCTTGTCAATAAAAAATAATTTTTTAACATCTTTTTTTGTAAAGTATATTTCTTTGCATTTACCACATATTCTAAAAAGACCTAGTTCTCCATAATATATGGCAGGACTTTAATATTCGTTTATACTACCACAATATTTGCAAAATAAATGAACATGAATTTTTTTGTTAAAATGCCAATATAAAATGGACATCCGCTTTATCTTCCGCGGATGTCCTGCTTCATAAAAAGTGTAAAGGAAATGCCAAACAAAGCAACACTTATAGCGATAAGCCCTGCAATATGCGGCCAAATGAGTAAAAGGCTTTGTTCAAATGCAATAGGAGATGGAATAGCACCAACTAATTGTTCTACTGTAAGAGGTCCTAGCGCTCTAACATTAGGAGAAAGCAAAGTGGTGATTGCCTCCTGATACAAAATATTAGGAGAAAGCCGTAATAAATACTGATGCGTATGCATCTGTTGTAATACTACTTGCGGTGCTCCCTCTGGATTAGACGGCACAATTATATTAACAATCATTTCATAAAACAGTGTAAAAAATAGCCATATCGCAATACTAGCCAGTAGTGAAGTAGCCGATTGTCTGAAATATATTGAAAAGAGAATAGCAAGGCTCAACCATACTGCCACATATAAAGAAGTAACAAGTAAAAATACAACAATTCTTAATACTTCTTCAATAGTTGGAGGTATTCCAAAAAAAAGTATTCCTAATCCCATTACAAATAATCCTAAAGCAATGAAAAACGTAGTAATTACAAAAAGAGAAGCAAGCCACTTAGACAATATCACATCATCCCGATATATTGGCTGAGCAAGTAATCGAAGAAGAGTTCCTTTATTTTTCTCCCCATTTATTGCATCAAACGCCATACCAATTCCCAAAAGGGGTGCTAAAAAACCTACAAAAGCAATAAAGGAAGGAAGTTTCCCGTCAGAAACTGTAAAAATTTTCAAAAATAAATTTACGTCACCAATTGGAGTCTCCGCTTTTGGCACTGCATCCCTAATCGTCATAGCTGCAGTATAAATTGATGCCATAGCAGTAAGAAAAATTAGTGCTAGCAATATATTAAACCTCCAGCTGTGAATGTGATCAGAAACTTCTTTTTTGACTAACACATAAAGTGAGTGGCGCATTTTACTGCACCCCCTCAAAGTAGCAATGGTAAATATCGTCAAGTCCATAGACTTTAGGTTGAATCCGATGTAACTCATATCCCTTGTTTACAACCACAGCTGCTATTTGTGGTGCCACGTCCTTATTGGCATTTATAACTAATGTCTTATCCTCTCTTTCCACTTTTGTTACACCTTCTATTTTAGAAATAATTTCAATTATCTTATCGTCATTAGGCGCTACAACTGCTTCAAAAGTGTAAAGTTCAGAAAAAAATAGCTTTTTGGCCAATTCACTAATGGTACCTTGTGCAATCAAGCGTCCCTTTACAAAAATCCCCACTCTGTCACATATTTCTTGAACTTGATGGAGATGGTGAGAAGAAAGCAACACTGTTATTCCTTCTTCTTTGCTAAGTTCTCTAATAAGATTGAGGAATTCTCTCATTCCTTCAGGGTCAAGCCCTAAAGTAGGTTCATCTAAAATTATCATTTTAGGTTTTTTTATCAATGCATCAGCTAAACCTAATCTCTGACGCATACCACGGGAATAAGCACCAACTTTTTTGTTTATCGCTTCTTTCAATCCGACACGATTTAAAAGTTCTTCTGCAGTCTTATGGGCTTTACCATCTTCCATTCCATTTAACCGTGCGGTAAGAATTAAATTTTCTAAGCCCGTCATATCGTCATAAAATCCCACGTCTTCGGGCAAATATCCTACCCACTTTTTTACTTTTAAAGGTTCACGCGTGGCATTAATACCTAAAACCTTTGCTTCTCCTTGGGTAGGTTCCACTAAACCTAATATCATGAGAATTGTGGTAGTTTTGCCAGCACCATTCGGCCCTAAAAGGCCAAAAACTTCACCTGTCTTAACAGTCAAGTTTAAATGGTCAACAGCAGGCTGAGTGCCATAAATTTTTGTTAAATTAATAAGTTCTATTACAGCCTCAGCCACAGTTACCGCCTCCCGTACTTTTGAATCAAGTAATATAACCCACCAATGACTCCTGCAATAATAATTACAGCCACAATTCCCCACCATAAACTGGTTTTAACAGTTACTCTAAAAACAGCTTCATTACTTGCTTCAGGAGTAGAAGCTCTCATGGTAACTACGTAATCCCCTGCTATTGCTTTTTTATCCGCATGAATAATTGCAACAACCTCTTTGGTCTCTCCAGGGGCAAGAGTATCTATTGTTTGTGGTTCAAAAGTCACCTCCCAATCAACAGGAGTATCAGCTGAAAAGTTTATTTTCGCTAATTGAGCTGAACCTGTATTTTTTACCTGTAGAATTACTTTTCTATCACCACCAGCAATTACATCTGTAGATAAAACACCAGAAGGTGTGCTCAATTCAATGCCATAGGTGCCGCGAATAACTACCTCTAATGTGAGAGAAGCGCTAGTGTTTTTCGTATGTGCTTTTATTGGAATCTTGTAAGTACCTGCTTTTATTTGGGAAGGCGGATTGATAGAAACCTGGATTATCTTTTGACTATTAGGCTCGACAGAAACAGAAGTGACCTCTTTTCCTTCAACAGTAAATTGCACGTTCCATCCTGCCTGAACATCTGCAGTAAGTGCGTAAGTTTGGTTTTCAGGAGTTCTGTTCTTTAACTTGACTTCATAAGTAAAAGTAGATTTGTTGGTACCTTCCATATTTGGCTGATCGCTGGTAAGCTCTGTTTGATATGTCCCTTGTTCTGTTACATTTACAGTCAAAGTAAGAACTGGCAAACCTGCAGCAAGCAACACAATATTATATGAGCCTTTGTTAATTTTTAAAGGAACATCCACGGTTAAATTAACAGTCTGAGTTTCATTTGGTTTCACGGAAATTTCTTCGATTTTCCAACCTCCAGCGGTCAATGTTGTTTGCCAATCTTTTGGAGCTTTTACACTTAAGGGAATATTTTTGATTTGAGTAGATTTATTTTGGATATCTATGTTGTAAGAAATAGAATCTCCTGGGGTAACGGCAATATTAATATAAGGAGTGTAAAAGGTAACACCGGAAATGTCAGCATAAGCAAAACTGCCCAAACTATAATAGAATAATATTACAAATGAAATAACAGCAATTATGTTTTTTGAAAATTTCTTATTCAATGCAATCCCTCCTACAACAATTTAAAAAATGATAAAACCTATGTTGTAGGTAGCAAATATTTAATGTGTAAACGTTTTATACAATTAACCACCCCCTGTTTTTATTTTAGATTGACAAAAAAACTTCTGTCAATATATTAGACATAAGTATGTATACTACAACGTATCCTCAGGACCTTTTATACTGTCAAGTTCATAAACATAAGGTTTTATATCAAGTATAGGACTCCCATCTAAGGCATCTACTCCTTTTACATAGAGTTTATTTCCTTCAACTTTTATAACGTCAGCAACACAAAAAGCTATAGGATTTGGCCGTGAAGGAGACCGTGTAGCAAACACTCCTTTTACCTCTGGTCCCCAAGGTGTGACTGTCTTTAAAACATCCCGTTTTCCTAAATGGCACCAATAAAGCACAATTATGTGCTTTTTGCTCTCAATATCACAAAGCCCATCTACAAATTCCGGATATATTTCTAAAACTGCTTCTTTATCAGACATTCTCCCTTGCTTTGGCGCATCTCCTCTTTTTTTATAAGGACTGCGAATAATTCCTATTGGTATTAAATCCAAGCTAAACTACCCCTTTCTACAATTTAGAGTGGTATAACTATTGGTATATTACGGTATTTTTCCACTGCAACAGGTATACCATAAACAGCTTTTATATTTTCTTCCGTCATGACTTCCATTCCACCATAGGCAAAAATGGTGTTATCTTTTAAAAGTAAAAATTTATCAGAAAATCTAAGTGCCAAATTCAAATCATGGATTATAACAATTGCTGCTATATTTTGCTCTTTCACTGTCTCTTTCACAATTCTTAAAACCTCGATTTGGTTTTTTAAATCCAAATTATTTGTCGGCTCATCCAAAAGCATTACAATAGGTTGCTGTGCCAATGCCCTTGCTATGACCACTTTTTGCAATTCTCCTCCACTTAACTCACTTAAATAACGCAGTGATAACTTTTCTAAGTCAAATTTTTTTAATACCTCATTTACAATCTTTATATCCCTTTCAGTCACATCCCACTTTATATGAGGTTTTCTTCCTAAAAGTACCGCATCAAATACAGTAAATCGACCATTCTCATTCCTTTGAGCCACATAACCTATCCTTTTAGCTACTTCTATTCTACTTAATTTTGAAATTTCATCTTTTTCGATATATATCGTCCCTTTGTGAGGCTTTAAAATTTTATTTATACACTTCAAAAGAGTAGACTTACCAGCCCCATTGTTTCCTAAGATAGAAAGGAATTCTCCTCTTTGAAGAGTAAATTTAACATCTTTTAAAACAGGTACACTGGTATAGCTGAATTCAATACCATCTATATCCAAAATCATCTCTTATACCCCCTTGAAAGCACATAGAGGAAAATCGGTGCTCCCAAAAAGGAGGTTATAGCTCCCACAGGTAACACTACCGGAGAAATAATAGTTCTGCCTAAAGTGTCTGATGCTAAAAGTATTAAACCTCCCATTACAGAAGAAGCAGGAATTAAAAATCTATGGTCTCCTCCAATTAATCTCCTCATTATGTGAGGCCCAACAAGTCCAATAAAGCCTATAATTCCTACAAAGGAGGTAATAACGGCAGCAATTAAAGAAGAGACAAACATGCCCAATAATCTTACTCTTTCCACGTCAACTCCAAGGCCTTTTGCCGTTTCTTCTCCACTGTCTAAAGCATTATAGTTCCATCTGTTAAACATAAAATATATCAGAGAAATGCCTACAACTACAGACATTATACCTAAATCCTTCCATGATGCCCTTCCTATATCTCCAAAAGTCCAAAAAACTACAGAAGCCACTTTTACATCATCAGCAAAATACTGCAAAATCATAGTAACAGCTGAAAACAAAGACCCTAAAGCTACTCCTGCCAAAACCATAGCCTCAGGAGTTACTCTAAAACTTTTTGCCAACATCAATACGACTATTGTCGAACCCATAGAACCCAAAAAAGCAAAAAAGACTACTAAATATGGATTATTTACAATCACTGAATCAGGGTTTGTAGTACTACCCGCTCCAAATACAATGATAGCTACTGCCGCTCCAAAAGCAGCCCCTTGTGAAATACCTAAAGTAAAAGGAGAAGCTAGGGGGTTTCTCAGAATGCTTTGGGTTACACATCCTGCAACAGATAAACCAATTCCCGCCACAATTGCTGATAAAATTCTTGGGAACCTAATGTTCCAAACTATGATATGAAATCTTTTTTCTCCCTTACCTAATAATGCTTTTATGACATCATAAGTACTAATACCAGCAGAACCTGCATTTATAGCATATATTGCAAGTACAAGCGTAGCCAAAGCTATCAAAGATATAATCAATATTTTTCTTTTTATGTATTTATTGTAGCTATCCGGTACAGTATATATAAAGGACTGTCTCAAGGCTTCATCCCCTTATCTTTGTAATTCCCCCCACTTTTAGTGGGGGAATTTTATTATCCACTAAAACTTAATTTTTTCAAAGCCACCGTACACTTCTTTCATCTTGTCATAAACACCTTTTCCAGCTTCTCCAAAGAATAAAGTGTAAATTTCCTTAGCCTTTTCTGCAGGGTCAATATCTTTAAATTGTTCAGGATAAAGGACTTTCCCTACCCAATAAGAATCTGCTAAAGCTGTATCAATATTTGTATTATACTGATTGTAAGGTAAAATCCCATAAACATTGTCATTTTTTACTGCCTTTAAGTTTTTATAAAAGTCCGGATTCTTCTGATAATCCTGTTTTACCAAGTCAAAATTTCCTTCATCAATGAATATTATATCAGGATTCCAATCTAATAATTTTTCTCTTTCTATCATGATACTTCCTTTTTGTCCTAAAGTATCAGCTACATTTTTTGCATTTACAGCCATAAAAGGCGGATAATTCCCTTGTGTACTCTCTATACCGTGTGCACCTTTAAATCCTAGTGCACCTATATAAACGGTTGGCTTTTTATCCTCTGGTATATCCTTTGTCCTGTCCTGTAAATCTTTTTGAATTCCTTTGATGTAGTCAACTACTTCTTTAGCTCTATCCTCTTTTCCCATAATCTTTCCTATAATCTCTAATGAGGTATATACATCCTCTTCAAAAGTCCCGAGTTTGCCATAGCTTAAAACTACCACAGGAATTCCTGTTTTGGCCTGCAAGTCATCAGCTTTGGCTTTGTCGAGCAAAGATATCACAAAAATAACGTCAGGATTTACTTCAACTAATTTCTCTGCATCTGCTGTAGAATCAGGACCACCTTGTCCAATAGTAGGAAGTTGAGCTAATTTCTCTTGAAAAATCATATTGTAGGTTCTACCATCTACAAGTTTTTTCTCTATATTTTCTACTCCTGCGACTCTATCAATCCCATCTATATAGGTTATAAGTCTTAAAGCTCCTGGACCTATCCCTACAACTTTATGTACTGGGGTCTTTATCTCTACCTGTCTTCCAACTAAATCTGTAACTGTTTGAACTGTTTCCTTGGAAGTTTGAGAAGTTTGAGATTGATTTTGTGAAGCTTTACTACAAGCTGTCAAAGAAATGACAATCACTAACAAAATAGCAACTATTCCATTAAATTTTTTTAATTGTTTTGACACTAATTACCCCTCCATTATTGAACTTTTACTATTGTTTTTCCATCTATAATATAGTGTTACTTTTTTAAAAATTATAACACGAAAAAAAAGAGAAAACAATAGGCGTTAAAAAAACAGACCAAATCTGGTCTGTTTAAAATTCTTTATATTTTTGACATAGCATCTAAAGCAGCTGAATTTATTGGGTATGACACAGGAGAAGATGTGAGTAGTGGATGTGTCGCCACTTGGAAGGTATTTAATTCTGACGCTGTTGTTCCTTTTTGTATTGCAAGACTTAAAATATTAATCATTTCACCAACATTTTCTCCTCCTGCTATTTGAGCTCCTAATATGACTCCAGAATATCTTGAGAAAATCAATTTTATATTTACATTTTTTGCATTAGGCAAAGTTCCAGGGTGTTTGTCCATTGTGTTAAACTTTCCAACCACTATATCAAAGCCTTCAGCTTTTGCTTGCGTTTCTGTAAGACCTGCAGCAGCAAAAGCAGTATTGTATATCTTTGTAGAAAAAGCACTTATTGTACCTTTATTTTCCCTAACCAATCTTAATTGAAATACATTTACACCTGCAATTTTTGCCTCATTAGCCGCAGTAGAGGCAAGAAGTATAGGAACATTCTTTCTTGTAAAGAAACACTTCTTTTCTGCACAGTCACCCACAGCAAATATATCTGGATCGTTAGTTCTCATGTACTCATCAACTACAATTGCTCCTCTTTCATTGAGTTTTATACCTGCTTCTTCTGCCAACTTAGTATTTGGTTTTACGCCCATAGCTAATATCACAACATCAGCTTTTATCTTTTCTCCTGTATCCAATTCTACTTCTTTTACTTTAGTATCTCCTACAAGTTTTGTAACTTTTGTGTTTGTTTTTACTGTTATACCGTGATCTTTTAATGTAGCCTCCACCATATCACTATATTCAGGGTCAAAGGCTTGCCATAAAAGCTTGTCAGCAACCTCAATTATTGTTACATTTTTGCCAAGAAGTTGCACCTGCTCTGCCATTTCAACACCAATAAATCCACCACCAATTACTACAATATCCTGAGCCTCGTTAATCTTTTGCTGAACAAATTTTAAGTATTCTTCGTCTTTTTTTATTGTCAATACATTCTCTAAGTCATGCCCTGGTATAAAAGTAGGAACTATTGGCAAAGAACCTGTCGCTAAAATTAGTTTTTTGTAGGAAATTTCTCCACTCTTTTTTGCATTAACTTTTTTGTTTTCCCTATCAATTGAAACAACTTCATCCATTATTATATCAATACCGGCATTGGTAAGCATTGTATCAGCTATAACATTTTTAGAAGTGTCTTTTAATGTTCCAAAAATGTACGGAATACCGCAAGGAACCATGACTTTCTCTGTCATTCTTACAACAGTAACCTTCTTATCTCTGTAGGTTTTTTTAGCGGATAAAGCGGTTAAAATACCACCTGCACTTCCTCCAATGACCAAAACATCAGTTTCTATCACTTCTATTACCTCCTATATCTTGTATTTTGTTAAAAACTACCCCTCCCCTCGTGGGTGCCCCTACATAAATTATAGGATTATTATAAATGTACGTCAATAAAACGTCAAAAATTTGTTAAGAAAATAATTTACCAATTTTATTGATTTTTTATTAACAATTACTTATACTAATTAAGGAAAGCGAGAGTGATATTCATGATAAATGAAAAAGATAACGATGTATTAATTGAAAAATTAGAGACGCAGCATGACATTGAGAAAGAAGAAATCGTAATGCTATTAGCATTGAAAGATCCTTCCAAGCTTTATCAAGCTGCAGATAGAGTTAGAAGAAAATATGTAGGAGATGATGTACCACATTTTATAAATTTGCTGGTAAGCAGTGCTGTCAGGATAACTACTTAAGCTTTGTAAATTTTTTAAAGCTTTTACAACTGTTTCATCAAAATCTATTTTCCCAACAACCACAATTTTGTTTTCCTCACAATATTTTTCTATTTGTTGTGATACTTCTTTATTTAAATCCCATTTATTGACACACACCACGGAAGGAACTTTAAAGCTTTCTATCGCTGACAATACTCTCTTCATATCAGCAAAACCAGAAAGTGTAGGTTCCGTAACAATTAATACTAAATCAACACCCGTAGCAGAAGCAAGGACAGGACACCCTATCCCTGGAGTGCCATCAATTATCAAATACTCATCGCTCTCATCACTTACTTCCTTCGCCTTCTTTCTCACCTCTGTCACCAATTTCCCTGAACCATCTGCTCCAGGAAAAAGCTCTGCATATACTACTTTTTCTCCCGACTTTGTCTTGGCATATATCACATGGCCTGTTTTTTCCTCTACCAATTTAATCGCTTCAACAGGGCATTTATACATGCAAAGGCCACAACCTTCACAATAATAAGGATTTACCTCAAAATTTGAAATAGCGCCAAACCTACAAAGTTCTTCGCAAAGTCCACATTCAATACATTTGTCTTTGTCAATTACTGCTGTCTCTTTGCCGTAAAAGTCTTGTTTTTCTATTATTTCTCCTTGTAAAACTATATTTAGGTTAGGAGCTTCTACGTCACAATCCGCCATAATCTTATTTTTAACAATGGTGCTCAAAGTAGCGGCAACTGTAGTCTTCCCTGTACCACCTTTTCCGCTTAAAATTGCCAACTGCTTCATTTTTTTATCAACTCCAATGCATCAGTTGTCAACTTCTCAAATATTTCTTTTACCTCTTCATCAACCTCAATCAATAATTTCCCTTTTGAATAGGCCTCTGCAAACTCTTTTTTAAAAGGAATCTTCGCTAAAACTTTTATCCCTTCTTTTTCGCAGTATTCCTCGATAATATTGTCTCCTTCCCCAGATTTATTAATAACAGCAGCCATAGGAATGCCCATCTGTTTTACAAGCTGCACCGCTAAGCCAAAGTCGTGCAAGCCATAAGGAGTAGGTTCTGTAACCAGAATACACAAATCGCTTCCTTCAATAGAATGTATAACTGGGCAGGAAGTCCCTGGCGGGCTATCCACTATTACAGGTCTATCTACATTCTCAATTAATTTATTAATCTCTTTTAAAATAGGCACTCCAGTGGCCTCACCATAATTTAATTTTCCGTCTATAAAATCTACGCTTTGGGCTTTGCCTTTTCTTATCGTACCAATAGGTTTATATTTTTCTACTATGGCATCATAAGGACACATCTCAAAACAAGCTTCACAGGAATGACATAAGTGGTCAAACACGAGAATTTTTTTGATTAATTTTGTCAAAGCTCCAAATCTGCAGGCTTTTACACACTCACCACATAATGTGCATTTGTCGGAGTTTATTTCAGGTATTATGACTTCAACCGTTTTTTCATCTTCTATTTGAGGATTTAAAAATAAATAGCCGTTGGGCTCTTCTACATCGCAATCAACATACACGCTATTATTAAAAGTTTTCGCAAGGTTGACAGAAACGGTTGTTTTCCCTGTCCCACCTTTACCACTCAATACAGAAATCTTGACTCTTCTCATCTTCAATGCTCCTTTTAATGATGGTGATGTCCTTGATTTGTCGCTTCTGTTATCTTTTCAAGGCTTCCATTTTTAAAAAGCTCTATGTTTGTTTTTACATCTCCTTCTATTGCTTTATAAACTGGAATTTCTGCTGCTTTAAATACTTCCATAGCATTTGGTCCTACATTGCTTGAGATGAGAACTTGCACGTCTTCATCTATAAGAGTCTGTGCCGCTTTAGTGCCCGCACCACTGCTTTGGGCTACTGCAGCGTTGTCAATAACTTTATAATCCATCGTCTCACTATCAACTATAATAAAATATTGAGCTCGTCCAAATCTTGAATCCACCTTAGCTTCAAGAGTTTTTCCTTCTGAGGAAATAGCTATTTTCATATTGCATCCTCCATTTCATTATTGACATATGTTACTTACATTTATTAATATATTATTATTTTTGTCATATGTCAATAAATTTATTAAACAAAAAGCGCACTTAATCTGTTTTACTATAACACTTTAGCCAAATTATATCAAATTAAAGCATAAAAATAAGCAGCCACTTGCGTGACTGCGACTTTTAAAACTAATTATTCCTCTTTTTTATCGTCTTTTTTCTCTAATTGGTCCAATCTTTCTTTTATATATTTTAATTGGTCTTCCAAATATTTTGCTTCAGCACTTAAAACATCTTTTTCATTTATATTGTAGCCAGGATATTGAGGATACCCATAACCATACCATCCTCTTGCCCAACCAGGAAGTCCTGTTAAATAGTACATATGTCTAAATCCTCTTCCTCTGCCGAACCAACCGAAGCCTCTGCCAAATCCCCAGTATGCTCCTACAGGATTTAAATAACCAGGTACATTATATCCTGAACAATATCCTAAGCCTCTTCCTGTTCTTGGGCCTAATCCCATTGGACCTGTTCCATCTCCTCTTGGCATATCAATCCCTCCTCTTTTTTATTTTGGTCATATGACCATTACCTAGTTATATAATATCACCGTTTTGGACTTATGTCAATAATATTTTACCCAAAAAATTTTTTATTGTGGAATTTTTAAATCCTTTAATCTGTATACTAAGGAAAAACTACAAGATGTAGATGCATTACATTTCGGTCATATGATGCGAAATAGTTGAGTTACTTTACGAGGCAGGTTTCAAAAATTTCAATTTCTCACAGACCATTTTTAAAAAACTTGATGAAATAAAAGAAAAAGAACCTGTAAGATATGGCTTTGGCAAAGGCTCCTTCATAGTAATAAGCGCTAAAAAATGACATTTGAGCTATGTTTTTTAAAGCAAAGCTTTTATTACGTTGTCTAAAAAATCCCCTTCTTTGGGTTGCGTATCCTCTTTTGATTCTATTTTTTCTATCAATGTACCTGATAAAACAATTTGCACATTTTGATTTCTATCCACAATTATTGAGATAGGTTCCAAAGCTCCGCTAAGTATACCTAAAATAACCATTATCTGTGAAGGGGTTAAGACTCCCTTCTTTTTTTCATCTCCTCCTTTTCCACCTGTGTTATCTTTTTCACCATTTTCCCCATTCCCTTTATCACCATTCCCTCCATCTACATCAGGATGTTCTCCACCTTCTTCGTTTTTATCCTCCTCCTTATTTCCTTTTTGACCATCCCCTTCGCTATTTTCCTTTAATCCTAGCTTTAATAGCAAATCTTTCAATTGGGATTCTAAATTATCCGATGAAAACATGTATTTTCTCCCCCTATAACTTTTATGTCATCTTATTGGCAGTGGAAAAATTATTATCGCTGGCTCTTCAGGTCTTGCATAACCAAACCAAAATAGAGAATCAACGAAAGTATAATTACAAGCAAATAAGCATTTAATCCTTCTTTTTCTTCTTTCATAGCGATCACTCTTTTCATAAAATTTTATATACTCATTCTTATATATGATTTTATAGTTTGTCTTGTGCTTGTACTGAATAATAAATATAGGCCTCCACATTAGTGTGGAAGCCTATGCTTTGTCTCCTTTGTAAATTAAAGCCTCTTCGTCTACGTATAATTCACAAGGTTTATATTCATTTTCAATTCCTTTTGAATCTTTTAAGGTCTCTATACGATACATAGAAGACCTGTACCAATTAAGTTTTGGCTCTACTTGCACAAATTCATATTGTTTACCTACTGTATTTAAAAGATAGTCCCAATTTACATAATGATTAAAGTTATGGATAATATCTGTCACTACCACTTTAAATTTACTTGCTAAAATTTGCTGGAAAACATTCCACTTTTCCAATGAGGCCTCTATCAACGTCAGTCCAAAATACCCCGCACACCCTTCTTTGGAAAGAGCAGAAATTCCTCTTCCTATGCAAATTTCCAAAGCTTCTATAGTCTCTGGCGGGTCAGTAATAAAAGTATCAAAATACCCTACATATTCCTCTGGTAGTTTGTCTCTAAAATCGTATTTCATAGCTTTTATAGGCAGATTATATTTATTTGCCACCTCATTGATGTATTCCACTAGTCTATCGTCTATTTCCATCACAACAATTTCCGTTGGCATACCTGAAAGTCCTGCTGCTATACTTACAAGGTCATCATCACCTAAAACTAAAAGCTTTTTCCCCTCTAAATCTCCTCTTTCAGCCATGAGAGCTATTCTGCCCACCACTGTTTGTGTCGTAACAAAACCTTGGTCATAATCACTAATAGCTTTTGGGCGATTTACTGTCACTTGGTCAAATTTTTTGATCAAGTCTTCTAATTTAGAAAAGTTTATCCCTCGTCCTTCACACGCGTGACAAGTATATGTTCTTTTTGGAGCTATTTTAAGACTCCCAAGATATTCTAAACCTTTAGAATTAAATTTTATATCTCCATTTTTCTCAACTTTCAACAAATTTCTTTGACGTAGTAACTCAATTATTTCTGCTACAACTGAAAAAGGTTTTTGAGATAAGGATATAATCTCCCAAAAATGCGGAGTTGCTGCAGCAGCTGACAATATTTTTTCTACATCTTTTGAGGAAGTCATAACCCCTGTTTTTTGGTAGATTTGGTGTGCTATATCTTGTAGATTTTCCATCTTCTCACCCCCATACTAGTATTGCTACAAGTTTTTTACACCTTCAAAATACCATACAGGGGTATATTCCATTTAAGCCAATATTTAGGCCAGCACATAAAATTATACATTTAATTGAATAAAAAAGTCAAGAGAGGTCAAAATTACGTAGTCTCCCTCTCTATCAGAGTTATAGGCAAAATATTTTCTTTTTCCACCTTTTCACCATCTATTTGGCGTAATATCAGTTCAATAGCTTTTCTTGCTATTTCTTTAATTGGTTGTCTTACGGTTGTTAAAGAGGGAACTACCAAATTAGCAACATTTATATCATCATAACCTACAATTTTCAAATCTTGAGGTATTTTTTTATTTAACTCTTTAGCCACACTTATTACAGAAGCAGCGATTAAGTCACTGCTGGCAAATATACCATCAATGTCTGGATGTTCTTTAAAAAGGCCTCTTACTATTTTTTTATATTCTTCTATTTCAAATCTATTTAACTTTGTTTCTACAACAAAATACTCAACATTCTCTTGTGTTGCTACCTCTTTAAACGCTTTATAACGGTTATTAGCCGGTGTATTCAAAATCAATGGTCCGCTTATGTGAGCGATTTTTTTACATCCCTTTTGTATCAAAAGTTTTGTAGCCAAAATTCCACCTTTATAATTGTCTGAAGCTACATAAGGTATATTGGAATAATATCTATCAATTGCCACTATAGGAAGTTTCACATTTAAATATTGCTCTGCTTCTAAGGTATGACTGCCAATAATTATACCATCAACTTGATGTCTTTTCAGCATATCTATATATCCTTTTTCTTTGCTACTATCTTGCCCAGAATTGCACAACAAAATTTTATAACCTTCTTGATAAGCATAATATTCTATATAACCGGTCAATTCTGCAAAAAAAGGATGTGATACATTAGGAATTAATAAACCTATTAAATAGGATTTTTTTCTGTATAAGGACCTTGCTAATTCGTTAGGCTGGTAATTTAATTCTTTCATCGCCTCATAGACTTTTTTTCTCGTTACCTCGCTTATATAACCTCTGTTATTTAAGACCCTTGATACAGTCGTAACAGTAACTCCTGCTTTTTTCGCTACGTCTTTTATAGTTGGCATGTCTATCACCTTCTATTACTACTTTTTATCTCCTCTTCTATTATACCTTTATCGTCATTACAATTAAAGTTTTCTTTGAGACAGTAAGTGTATTAAAATCGCTTTTCTTTCGCTTAATTTAGCCTACAAAATTTTTATATGGACTAATGGCATATTTTACAACGATTTTACACCATGTACTAGTAAATATTTTACTTCTTCTAATGTTGGCATTGCAGGAATTGCTCCTCTTTTAGTTGTGCATAGTCCACCGGTAGCATTAGCAAAGTCAATAATTTTTTCGAGTTCTTGAGTTTTTAATTTATCTAGGGGATAATCTATTTTTGATATATTATAAAGAACTCCTCCTAAAAATGCATCTCCAGCTCCTGTTGTATCTACCACATTTACACGATATGCAGGTATATGTCCTGTGCCCGATGTATGTCTATAATAACAACCTTTTGCTCCTAAAGTTACTAAAACTAGTTTTATCCCCATATCAAATAATATTTTGCTGCCATATTCCAAGTTTGATTCTCCAGTTAGAAATTGTAGCTCTTCTTCAGATAATTTCACTATATCTGCATATTGTAATCCCAAAGCCATTTCTTTTTTCGCAACAGTTTCATTTTTCCATAAAGGTGGTCTCCAATTAGGGTCATATGAAATAATTTTTTTATTTTGTTTTGCATATTCAACAGCTTTCAATGTGGCACTTTTTGAGGGTTCCTCTGTCATAGATAAAGACCCAAAATGAAATATTTTTCCTTTCTCTATTAAATCCAGTTCAATATCCTCTTCTTCCAACATTGTGTCAGCTCCCGGATTTCGATAAAAAGTAAAACTTCTGTCTCCTTTGTCATCAAGATGTACAAAAGCAAGAGTTGTATTTGCTTTTTTAGTAAATTTTAAACCATCTGTGTTAATTTGATTATTTTCAAGTACTTTTTTTAAAAAATATCCAAATTGGTCATCACCTACTTTACCTATAAAAGCACCTTTTCCTCCTAATTTTGTAACAGCAGTTAACACATTTGCAGGTGCTCCCCCAGGATTCATTTCAAATAGTGTATTTCCATTATCAGAAAACCCTGCAGGAGTAAAATCAATCAGCAACTCACCTAAAGCTATAACATCATACATTATAATCACCCCACACAGATTTTATTTTACACTGTGGTAACGCCCACTTTAAATTTATCAATAAATTTAATCTACAATAATATCCCATTTATTTAAATAATTAATTTTGCATTCCCCTTTGGAATATACAGATATATTTACCGAATCTTTGCTAGGATATATCCTTCCACTCATTACCTTTTCCCCATCATTAATAAATATCTCAACCGAACTTACATCTACAAATACTCTGAGTTTAAGTTTATTATTTTTTAAAGCTACATTTATTTTCCTTTCTCCTTTAGGTCCTATACCTGATTTATTGCGGTCAAATATAAATAATGATTCATCTCTTTTATATGATAAAATAGTTTCTTCATTGTCTCCTTTTCTTATTTTTAAACCAAATTCCTCTGCTTTACCCCCCTCAAACTCAACTTCAAGTTCATAACAGTCACCATATGTGTCTAACTTTTTTTCTCCATCTATCATTAAGTTTGTAAGCTTATAATGATTTTTTCTGTAGTTTTCTATTTCTTTAATCGGCCTAAAATATAATTTACCATTAGCCATTAAAATTTCCCTTGGTAATGTCATGGCTCCAGCCCAATTATGGCCTCTTTCCTGTGTTGGCATAACTTCCCCCCACATATCCATCCATGCAACCATAAGCCTTCTTCCGAATTTATCACTAGTAGTTTGTGGAGCATAAAAGTCAAATCCATAGTCAATCTGTTGATAACCATCAATATCAAACTTAAATATCCCTTTGTTTATGTCTAAATCTCCAATAAAATATATAGATGAGTGAGTACCATTAAAATCATTCCCTCTAGTCTTTATATGTTCTGTAGATACCATCAGTACATACTTACCTTGTAATTCAAATAAATCAGGACATTCCCAATTGTAACCTGTGTTTTCATTCCCTCTCGCAAGTATATTTACAAAATTCCAATATTTTAAATTTGTTGATTTATACAATAATACCTGCCCATGTCCCTTCCCATCATTTGAACCTAACATCATGTAATAATACTGTCCGTTCTTAAAAACTTTAGGGTCTCTAAAATCCTTTTTACTTGCTTCTTCTGGAATCTGCTTTTCTCCAATTACAGGATTTTTACTATATTTTACGAAATTAATGCCATCTTTCGAGTAAGCCAAATTTTGAACCTGCTTATAATCTTTACTCTTATCAGGTCCTGTATATATGTGTCCAGTATACAGTAAACATAACATATCATCTTTTTCAATGGCACTACCTGAAAAACACCCATCTTTGTCAAAATCATCTCCCGGCACTAACGCTATTGGAAGATAAGTCCATTTGACCAAATCCTTACTAATCGCATGCCCCCAATGCATTGGACCCCAAACTGCTTCATAAGGGTTGTGCTGATAAAACAAATGGTAATTACCTTTGTAATATATAAATCCATTAGGGTCATTAATCCAACCATATTCACCCATTAGATGGTATTTCAATCTATACTGTAAATTTAATCTACTCTTATTTGCTTGAATATACTTATTTGCATCATTTATATTTTTAAGTTCCAATTCTACTACCTCCAGACCTTTATTTTATTGAACCCTTTAAAACGCCTTCTATAATCTGCTTTTGCATTAGTAAATATACAATTATTACAGGAATTGTAGCTAACATAAGAGCTGCCATAGCAGGCCCATATTCAATCGTGTAAGTTCCATAAAAATAGAAAACAGATAGCGGTAAAGTTCTCTGCTCTGGTGCCATAAGTACTAAATATGGCAATAGAAAGTCATTCCATATCCATAATATATCCAATATAGCTATTGTTGTTGTTACTGGCTTTAAAAGCGGAAAAACAATTTTAAAGAAAGTCTGAAGCTGGCTGCATCCATCAATAGTAGCAGCTTCTTCTAATTCCAATGGTATACTCTTTATAAAACCGTGATACATAAATACAGCCAAAGATGCACCAAAACCTACATACATATAAATCAATGCCCATTTGCTATTCATCATCCCGATAGAACCATATATTTTTACAAGGGGTATCATTATCCCTTGGAAAGGAATAATCATAGACGCCACCATAAAAAAGAACATAAACTGATTGAACTTCCACTTTTTTCTCACAAATATATAAGCAGTCATTGATGACAGCAATGTAATCAAAAATACACTAAAAGCAGTTATAATCAAAGAATTCAAAAAAGCATGCATATAATTCATTTTTGTAAAAGCATCAATGTAATTGCTTAAATTCAGCACCGACGGAAGCTTGAGTGGGTTTTCTAGTATTTCCTTTCTCTCTTTAAAGGAATTAATTAAAACTATAAAAAATGGAAATATATAAAGTACCAAAAAAATACTTAAAGCAAAAAATTTTATTCCATTAAGTAGGCGATTATTCTTTTCCATCAATTTTCCACCTCCAGCTTTTTGCTAAAATACACTTGAAGCAACGTCACAGCCGCTACCACAAAAAAGAGGAAAAACGCCTCTGCTTGACCAATACCATACTGTTGACTTAAAAAAGCAGTGTTATATATATGAAGTGATATGAGTTCGGTGCTTTTGTAAGGCCCTCCATTTGTCAAAGCCAAGTTTATATCGTAAACCATAAACCCTCTTTGTAAAGTCAAAAAAACACTTATAGTAAAAGAAGGCGCCATTAACGGAAGTATTACATTTTTTAATCTTTGATAAAAATTTGCACCGTCTATACTTGCCGCCTCTAACAAATCTCTCGGTATATTCATAAAACCTGAAATATATATCACCATCATATAACCAGTATACTGCCAAACTGTCACAATAACCAAAGCCCAAAAAGCTTTGTCAGGATCTGACAGCCAAGAACCTGACAAAATCGGTATATCATATGATTTTCCTAAATATACTAAAATGTTTGAAAAAATAAATTGCCATATAAAGCCTAATAATATCCCGCCTATCAAATTGGGAGTAAAAAATCCTGCTCTAAAGAAATTTTGGCCTTTTACGCCACTTGTCAACATATATGCTAAGAAAAATGCTATAACGTTAATTAATATTACTGTGAAAAATACATATTTTAATGTCAATAAAAAAGATGTCCAAAATACTTTGTCTTTGAATGCTTGTAAATAATTTTGAAAACCTACAAAAGAATGTGTAGCAGAAATACCGTTCCAATCAGTAAAAGTTAAATATATTCCATATAAAAACGGTAGTATTATTACTGTGAGAAAAGCAAAGGTAGTAGGTCCTGCAAATATCAAGTACGTTTTGAGTTTAGCCAACAAAGTTTTTTCTTGATTCACATTCATATCCTCCTTCACTTTTATATTGAATAACGGATAGACAATAACATTCTATCCGTTATTCAATCAAACCTTACATATTATTGAATATTTTTCCAATAATTTTCTATTTCGTTAATCAAGCCTTTTCTGTCAATTTTGCCTGCCAAATACTTCTGCATTGAAGCTCCTAACTTTGACCAATGGTCAGGTGGCAATGTAGTATTAAACTCTAATTTTAATGTATTACTTTCCTTCATATATTGTCCTATAGATTTAGCCAAAGGATCTTGTGGCTCTAATGTTATATTTTTAAAAGCAGGTATAACATTGGCTTTGTTCACAAGAGCATCCTGTCCTGTCTGGCTGTAAACTAACCAATTCAAAAATTTCTTAGCGGCATCCTGTTGAACAGCATTGTTCTGTGTCTTATCTATTCCTATAAACTTCGATGGGCCTACAGCTATCTGTGAATTGCCATAATCCCCAGGATTATTGCTTATGGGCACAGGTATAAAGCCGTATTGTTCATTTGCAGTATCAAATTCTTTTATCTGTGGCCATGCCCAATTTCCCATAAACCAAAATCCAACTTCACCTTTACCAATAAGCTCTGGTCCTCTATCATAAGTCGGAGATAATGGATCATTTTTATCTATGTTGTACTTTTTCATCATGTCAAAAGTATCCATTAAACCATTAAACACTTTGTTATTTGCCAAATCAACTTTTCCAGCTTTTAAGTCTGATAAAAATTGAGCTACTTGTGCAGGATCTTTCGATTGAGCAGCATACGCTATTGTCAGAAAGTGTGCGCCTAAAGACCAATCCATTGGAGAAATTTCTAAAGCTTTGACACCAATTGCTTCTACTTTTTTAAATGCTTCTTCCAAAGCATCTCTCGTCCTTATAGAACTCGGATCAAAGTTTCCACCATAAGCTTTATCTAATACAGCTTTGTTGTAAATGAGCCCATACCCTTCAACTGCAAATGGGAATGCTATAACCTTCCCATCTACTCTGGCTACACTTAAAGTCCAATCGATCGCATCCTCAACCCATTTTTCTCCGCTTAGATCTAAAAATTTATCTTTGAATTTTGCTATATCACCCGGATCCAGCATCGCCATTGTCGGTGCATTACCAGATGCATACATAGCGGTAACCTTTTCAAAAGGTGACTGACCAGCCGCTGCAGGAATAACTTCTACAGTAATATTTGGATTTTCTTTTGTAAAAACTTTAGCTGCCTCTTCTAATTGAGCCTGAATTTCCCCCTTAGAATTTAGCAAAGTAATTTTTACAGTCTTTGTTGCCGTGACAGTACTATTACTTTCTCCATTATTGCTGCCTTTTGTATCACAGCCTGCCATGAGCGAAAAAACCAATGCAAACGTCAACATAATGGATAAAATTTTTCTTTTCATGACAATCCCCTTTCTTTGAAATCTTTTTAACTTACTTTTATTATACTTGATTAATTTTTATATGTCAACCGTTTGACATAAATTTTTTGATAAAATGTCAACCGTTTATAATACGGTTGACATTTTTGAAACTTATTAATATTATAATATCTTGCTATTTTATTAATTTGTTCAACTAATCGTTCTACCTTTTCTTTTTGGGAAAATTCAAATCGTAACTTAAAAACATTAGAGCCAGATTTAACTATCAGTAATTTCAAAAGAAATCCTAATCTTTTTTTCTTTAAAGATTTTCCTTTCTCCGTAATTTGCTGTAATTTATAAGTGACGTTCTCTTTTAATGCAATTGCCAAACCCAATTTATCATATGAATTATTCAATAATTCCAAATGATAATGGCAGAAATTTGTCTCTCTTATTTTGACATACATTTCAGGGTCTTTTAAAACCTCATCTTCAAACAAATGCTCACAATAGGCTTTTTCTTCGTCTTTTATAATCTTGCATATTGGACAACCTCCCTTATATTTTTCAAAAACCTCATACAATGGAATAAATTCTAACTTCATGCAAATCCCATCCTTCCTTCTATTGTCAAGATAAACAAAAATGGCTTCTACGAATGCGCGTAGAAGCCATCAGCCTTCACGGCAATTAGGTGAGCTTCATCACCTTATTCTACTTTTTATTTCCTATAATAATATTATATATTAACAAAAATACAAGTGAAAAGGCTACAGGTTAAAAACTGTTTTTAAATCTGCGTCAAACCATAAACTTTGCATATTTTGCCAACCAAATAATTTTACAGCTTTAACTACTCTCTTGTCTATATATCTCAATACCCTCTTTTAAAATATTTTCAAGCAGCTTATCATTATGCAATCTTCCAACTTCAACAATATCTACTTTATAAATCCCTACTGCTTCATCCACTTCAAAATAAAGCTCAGGGCTTAAGTCTTCTTCACTAAATATTGCTATATCAATATCTGACGCTGGTTTAAAGTCTCCTCTTGCACGAGAACCATAAATAACAACTCTTTTTATTTGCGGATATTTTTTAAATATATCTTTGAGGGAATCAATTAACTTATCACTAAGCCCAAATTTCATTATCAAATTCCACCTTCAATAGTTTTTGCCAAACTCTCAAGATGTTCCCAATAGAAATTTTTAATACGGTTGTAAATTTCAATCGCTCCTTCTTGATTATAAGTATGGCTTGAAAGATTCCTGTCTCTTATCATCGAAAGCCACACTTCACCATCCTCAACTATACCTGTTGCAAATGCCTCTTTAAAGATATCCCTTGGAAATTTAACATCATTACCACCTTTGTATTCTATAAATGCTTTCATCAGTTTCCACGCCAGTTCATAAGTAAACTCAAACCGCTTAATAACAGAATCATACACATATTGGTTTACTTTTTCCTCTTTAAGAGCTTCTTCTAAACGTGAAAGAGCTTTTTTATAATTACTGAGTTTCTCTCTTAATCTTTCTTCTGTCATAATAATAAAAAACCTCCCTCTATTATCTTTTATTTTCTCTTAATATCTTAGTTTTTCTTTAATTTT
>NZ_JAFCAC010000052.1:0-322 GCF_018588165.1 Thermoanaerobacter sp. CM-CNRG TB177 | reverse complement strand
CCGCGTTTTATCTGAACTATGAGGGATGTAAATATTAACTTAGCATGTACAATCGAGAATTTCACCTATGGGTTTTATCTGAACTATGAGGGATGTAAATGGACTTTCGGCGAAACATTTGGTCTGAGAATAAATAGGTTTTATCTGAACTATGAGGGATGTAAATCGTTGTGGTTCAAACAGAGTGCAGAAAATAAGCAAAGTTTTATCTGAACTATGAGGGATGTAAATGAATTATTGAAGGAGAGTGAGTAAAAATGATTTTAACGTTTTATCTGAACTATGAGGGATGTAAATCGTAAGGCATAGCCTCAAATAGGTC
>NZ_JAFCAC010000051.1:73112-93712 GCF_018588165.1 Thermoanaerobacter sp. CM-CNRG TB177 | reverse complement strand
TAAAGGTGGGCATTCAGAAAAAATACCCACCCCAACTATTGACAAAGAGCCAAAATATCTAAGTCAAATTTTCAACGCTTAAATTATAGCAGATTACTGTCATCGAGTCAATCATGCTATTTCTTTTGCGTTATTATTCTGTGATATTGTCATATTGAAAGTATTCTGCGATAATGTCAGTATGAGAAGGGAAGAAATTAATATGACAAAGAGGGAATTACAAAAATTAATCATCATTCAGCAAACAATTGAAAGAAAATTAACAGTGAGGGAAGCTGCGCAGGCTTTAGACCTAAGTGAACGTCAAATTTTTAGATTAAAAAAGGTGGTTAGTGAACAAGGTGAGTCTTTTGTGATTCATAAAAATAAAGGTCGTAAGCCTGCTAATGCTACCCCTCCAGAAGTTGTTAACAAGGTCATCTATTTGAAATAAAATGTGTATTTTGATGCTAATTTTTCTCATTTTAGAGATTTACTTGAAGAAAGGGAAGGGATTATACTTAGTCAACCTACTGTGTATAGAATTTTATCCTCGGCTGGTATTGAAAGCGATAGAAATAAAATAATCGTCCTTATCAACTTCAGGATAGGAATAGGACAGTACGGCAACCAAGTATTTGCCGTACAAAAGCTCGATGAACATCCCAAAAAGCTCCAAAAACCTACTCAATCAACTTCATCGAGGAAATCAAAAGCTTATAAGCCTGCTTTTAATCACACATGGAAGCAGAACTGGTCAAGCACAAGCTTATACTGATAGGAGGAATATGGCAGAGAACTTATAAACTCTCTATACGATTCCACCTGTACTTGGTGTTAGTTATGCCACGGAGTAACTTCTCCATGGCTTTAAGTTAAACATATTCATAAATTATAACACCTTTAACAACTCTATTTACTCTTCCTTCAGGGTTTGGATTGTCAGGTGTTATTCCTAAGTTTAAGGACTTATAAAAAGCTAACATTTGTGCATAAACAATATATAGAGGTGTTAAAAAAGCTTCTTCTACATTGGTAAAGTCCTGTCTCAATTTGAATATATAATCTATTCCATCTATTTGCAAATCTTCTGGCAGAAAAGCCATTAATCTTCTTTTCCCGGGTTCATTTGCTATCTCTTTTATGAGGTCTAAATCATATTTTTGTGTATAAGGATTGTTTGACACAAAAAACCCTAAAAGTGTTTTATCATTTATCACAGATTTTGGTCCGTGCCTAAATCCTAAAGGCGTATTAAAATTAGTATTGACTTCTCCTCGTGATAATTCTAAAGATTTTAATGCAGCTTCTGCTGCACATCCTTTTAAGTTGCCACTGCCTAAGTATATCAATCTGTCATAGTCAATTTTTGATATCTCTTCCACTATGCTCGCCTCTTCTTCTATTATTCTCTCTGCTTCTTTTGCTAATTTTTCAAATAAGTCTTTTTTGCTCTCAATTTGTTCTATGTGTGGCAGCATTAAATCTGTTAAAAGCATACATGTGAAACTACTTGTCATTGCAAAACCTTCATCATTTGATTCTTCCGGCATAAATATGTTTAAAGAATTTTTCTTGTCAATTGTGCTTTTTGCCATTTTGCCATTTTTATTACAGGTGACGTTTAAAAAATAAACATCCTTTATAATTTTTTCTGCTAACTCTATTGTAGCCATACTTTCTGGACTGTCGCCAGACCTTCCATGGGAAATTAAAAGAGTGGGTTTGTCTTTAAAGAAGAAGTTTTGAGGTGATGCAACAATATCCGTTGTGTCAATCGCTTCTACGTCTTGTCCCAGCATTTTTCTTAAATAACCTTCACTGCTATAGCCTACAAAGGCAGATGTTCCTGCACCAGTTAGTATGATTTTTAAATCTTTTAATTGTAATATTGGGTTTAAAAATTCGGCAATTTCTCTTTTTTGATTTAAAAAAATATTAAAAAGTTCTCTCCATAATCGCGGCTGCTGATTTATTTCTTTCGCTGTAGCATATCCTTTCCTTTCTTTTAATTGTTCTTCACTGTAACCTAATAACATGTCCATACCCCCTGTTTTTATTTTAAAGTTTTTGTACTTTGACATTATTTTTTAGATATTCTACGTCTTCAATCGTCACATATCCTGTCTTGTAATACATGGCATTTGCCGCACCGCATGCAGTTGCTAATATCGCAGCATCAACAATATCAAGTCCTTTTTTTACGCCAACTGCCATACCTGCAACATATGAATCTCCTGAACCTACAGGACTTGCTACTTTTATTTTAGGTGGTATGAGTCTAAATATTCCTTCCTCACATGCAACAATAGAACCTTCGCTGCCTAAAGATATTGACACAATTGGTATTCCTAATTGATTGAGCTCTAAAGCTGCTTTTTTGATTTCTTCAATATCCCCCAATTCTTTATTAAGCAGTTTTTCTACTTCTTCTTTGTTAGGTTTAATCATAAATGGTTTTGCTCTAATGGCTTTTGATAGGTATGCACCGCTCGTATCTAAAATTAGTTTGGCACCGTTTTGCTTTGAGATATTTATTAGTTCTACATAGATATCTTCAGGAACACCAGAAGGTGCACTTCCAGATGCTGTTATGATATTGCAGCCCTTTGATAGTTCATTAAAATTGTCTAAAAATTTTTCTACATGCTCCTGAGACACATAAGGTCCCTTTTCCAAGATTTCTGTCTGAGTTTTTGATACAGGATCTAAAATTGCTATACAGGTACGAGTCTCTCCTTCTATTTTGATAAAGCTACATTTGACACCTATTTTGTTAAGCTCTTCTTCTATGAATTCTCCCGATTTACCGCCTAAAAATCCTGTTGCTGTTACCTCTTCTCCTAATGTTTTTATAACCTTTGTTACATTGATTCCCTTGCCACCTGCCACGCTGTTTTCTTCCTCGGCTCTGAAAATTTTGCCCACTTGAAAATTGTCTACTCTGTAACTTCTGTCAACTGATGGATTTAAAGTGACTGTCAATATCATGCTCTTTCACCACAGCCAAAAAGTTTTATTTTTTCTTTTACGACTTCTTCTATTGCTCTTTCTCCAGGTGCAAGGAATTTTCTTGGATCGCTCTCATCTGGGTTATTTTTAAATACTTCTTTTATTGCATTTGCAAAAGGAATTTTTAATTCTGTAGCAATGTTTAATTTGCATATACCCAGCGCTATAGCTTTTTTTACCAACTCATCAGGAACTCCTGATGCACCATGAAGTACCAATGGAATGTCTACTAAGTTCGCTATTTCTTTTAACCTTTCAAAGTCAACTTTTACTTCTCCTTTGTACATCCCATGGGCCGTGCCAATTGCTATGGCTAATGAGTCAACTCCTGTCTTCTCTACAAAATCCGCTGCCATTTTGGGATCTGTAAATGCACTTTTATCTTCTTTCACGTACATATCGTCTTCAACGCCTACTATACTCCCAAGTTCTGCTTCTACAGTCACCCCTGCTGCATAAGCTACTTCTACAACTTTTTTTGTCAGTTCGACATTTTGTTCATAGGAAAGCATTGAGCCGTCAATCATTACTGAAGTGTAACCTGCTCTTATGCATTTTACAACGAGTTCAAAGGAATTTCCGTGGTCTAAATGGAGTGCTATTGGTATGTCATATTTTTCTGATGCGACTTTTGCCATTGCAGCTATATAGTCTTCTCCCGCATGTTTTATTGTACCCGGTGTTGTCTGTAAAATTAAAGGTGATTTCATCTCAGCTGCCGCTTTTACTACCGCTTTTAATGTTTCAAGGTTGTGTATGTTAAAAGCACCTACTGCATATTTGTTTTTCTTTGCATCTTCAAGCATTTGTTTAGTATTGACTAATGGCATTTTGTTCACCTCATGCTGCTGAATTATTTATAAAAAAGTTTCAAGAAGTTTTCATTAATCTCCAATATAAATCTACTTCTATTTTTCATGTTATAATTCACTAAATAAGATACTTTTTTGATAACTACATATTGACATATTGAAATTCTATATTGATTTAAGGTTTTGTACCTTTTAGTAGAGTAGTCACCTCTTACTTTTCTAATCATAATTTTATAGTTATTTTATAATTTTACAATAATTTAATACGAGATTTGTACTTTTGTAGAATTTTTTTATTAAATTCATCACCTTCATCTGTATTACTACTCATAAATATAGGAGGCTTCCACCCTTTATCAAGTATGATTTCAACTGCTCTGCTTATTACAGAATTAACAATCAAAACCCCAGCAATTGTTGATGTTGGACCCGTTTTTTGCTCAAAATTTTCATATTGTACCGCTGCATCACCAACAACACCACAATTATCAATAACATAGTCAGCAATCTCATATAGTTTTTTCCCACTAGGATGTCTTGATTTTACACTTTTTGAATGGATTAAAGATGTTATTGCAATAACTTTTAGTCCTTTCTCTTTTGCTTCTATCGCCATCTCTACTGTTACGTTGTTTCTACCTGAATTTGATATTATAAATATAATATCGTCTTTAGTAGCACCACTTTGTTCTAACAGTATTTTGCTCAAACCATTCACTCTTTCCATAAGAGTACTTTTATAAGCACCGTCATGCAACATCAAAGATGTTTCCAGTATTGGATACACGGGCACAAAACCACCAGCTCGGTAAAATGGTTCTTCACTAATCATATGGGAATGTCCGGTCCCAAAAAAATATAAAATATTTCCTCTTATTATGGTTTCAGCGCATAATTGAGCTACTTTTTCCATTACATCTAACTGGCTATTTTCAATTTTATTTATCAACTCTTTTATAACATCAATATACTTAAATGACATTTCTAACATCCTCCTATATAGTTCAATATTGAATTCATAATCTTTTCAGAACTTCCTCGTGGTAACAATGTAACTAAACTTTCATAGCCACTTTCTTGATATTCTTTTTCAGGCATAATATATCCTATATAATCTTCTGAATATCCTGCAATCAAAGTTAATTTATTACTACATTTCTTTATTTTAAGACCTAATTCAGAAAACAACTCTCCAGGTATAGAAACTACTCGTAATTCTCCTATATCAATTATACTTATTTTTACTTCTACTTCTTTCAATTCAAATTTATTCAACTTATCTATATTTTCGAGTACTTGTAGCTGAACCTCTATCTTTCTTTTATCTCCATTATTAAAAAGTTTACCCATTTTTTTTCTTAGTTTCATAATCTGTTTATTAATATCAGTGTCATTAAAACGGGTTTTTTTATCAAATTTAAATACTATATCTTTTCTCCTTAGATTATTTAATTCAATTTTTCTGCTTTCTTTAAGAGAACGCAAAAACTGATTTGCTAACTCTTCCCCTATTCGCTTGGCCTCTTGAAAACTGCGAGATAGTCTTGTAAATCGTGTGCTCACATCACCGGCAGAACCATTCAGCGCTATTACAACACAATTATTTAAATATTTTGAAAGAACTTTTCTCATATAACCTACAAAATCAGCAGAAATATAATAATTTTCTTCGCCTAAAACTGTTGGATGACAAGAAAAATTAACAATTGCACCAATTGTTTGTCCCATTTTATTTTCAAATCTTATTATAAAGATATCATCATCATACGATTTACCCTTTTGAGCTCTATTTCCATACAGACCTTTTGATTTACCTTTTGATGCAAAAACCGCCACTTCACTCAAGGAATTTATCGAATCATGTATGGCTTCCATTGTTTTCTCTATTACAAATTTTTCATAATCTTCATCTACATAATATACATTTGTAAAAAGACCTTTTCTCACATTTCGTGGAAACCCCTCAGGAGCCGAATGTGTATGAATAGCACTTATTAAAATATTTTGAGGAAATATATTACAAGTTTCATGTATCATCTTCTTTACTTTTTCACAATAATATTTATCAACACCAAGTAAGTCATACGAAATAAACAAAAAATCATAATCATCGGTTTTTAAATATAATACATTAGCATACAAATCATCATTTATACCTGCGCTCTTATATTCCATCCTCTTTAAGTATCCACCCAGATAACATGGTCCATTAGGTGTAATAATTCTATTACTTACACCTATTTTAACTCTCAGCATTCGCCTTTTTCTTCCTTTCTAAAAGATTATCAAGGCTTTCAATTCCATTTTTACCTACATTAATAAGATAATTGACAAATTCGTTAACCTCAAAATTTTCTCTACTAAGTACAGCTTCTATTAACATAGGAATATTAGCACCTGTAATTACATAAACATCACTATAATTTCTGCTCACGAAAGAACATACCCTAAAAGGCGTCCCACCTATTAAATCAGTCAATATTACTACACTCTCATTTTTATCTTTAGCTTCTTTTATAGCATTTTCAATTTGTGCAGTATAAATTTCTAAGTCTTGATTATTAAATTCAATACCTATTAAATTTTCCTGTTTCCCTACTATAATTTCTATTCCATCAATTAAACCCCTTGCAAACTTCCCATGTCCTGTTATAATCAATCTTACCATATATAAACCTCCAAAAATATTTAAAATAGCTTAGAAAGGAAGTTCAAAGAACTCCCTTTCTAATCAGAATATGCCAAAATACTTTGAGACAATACCAAACAATACAACTATTCCTATTATTTTCGAAGGAGATAATCCTTTTTTGAGGAGCCAGTAAATAAAGAGCGTAAATATTAATGGCAACATATTTGGAAGTATCTCATCTAAAACTTTTTGCACTTTAACAGTAGCCTGCCCTGCATGAATAACGAGAGGAGTTTTCATGTTTATATAAGATGCAATTAATGCTCCTACAACAGTAAGACCTACTATTGAAGCTAAAGCAGATATAATTTTTGCTCCAGTTCTAAGTCCTGATAAAGCATTTAATCCCGTGTTATACCCATAATTTATTCCCCAAAATACCAATCCAAAATGTAGTATATTAAACAATACTAAGAATAGGATAGGTCCTAATGGATTCCCTTGCATTGCTAAAGAAGCACCTAATCCTGCCATTATCGGTAGTGCTGTCAGCCAAAGAAGAGCATCGCCGATGCCTCCAAGAGGCCCCATTAACGCAACTTTTACACCTCTTATTGCTTCTCTATCTGCACCTTTTTCCTCCATTGCAGCTATTATACCTAAAATTGGTGTGACTAAAAAAGGATGAGTATTAAAAAATTCTAAATGCTCTTTCATTGCTTTTATCAGCTCGTCTTTTTTATCTTTATAAATCTTCTTAAGAGCTGGCAGCAGACTGTAAACCCATCCTCCAGCTTGCATTCTTTCGTAGTTGAAAGATGCCTGAAGAAATAATGAGCGCCATGCCATACTATATAGTTCTTTTTTTGTTAATAACTTATTTTCATTTGGGTTATATACCATCAGACACAACCTCCTTATTGTTACCTTTTGAGCCTAAATTCCCATTATAATAACTGTATGCTGCTAAAATTATTCCTATAATAGCAACTGCAATTAATGGTAATTTAAAATAAGATACTAAAACAAAACCTAATACCAAGAAATGAATATACTCTTTCTTTAACATAATTTTCAAAAGCATAGCAAATCCAACAGCCGGCATCATTCCACCTGCTACTCGCAATCCATCCATTATAACTTGGGGAACAGAGTTTATAATATTCTTTGCAGCATCTGCGCCAAAATATAATGGTAAAAAAGCTATTACCGCATAAAATATAAATAAAGGAATCATACCAGCAAGGTTAATGAATTCTACTGCTCTAACATTACCTTCTTCAGCATATTTATCAGCCATATGGATAAACCACGCATAAACTGTTAAAATTAAAGTAATTGCTCCTTGTACCGCTACAGCAAATGGTACAGCTAACCCTACTGCGACTTTTGGATCAAGATTTGCTAATATAGCAAATGCTGTCCCTAAGATACCACCAATAACTACATTTGGCGGCTGAGCTCCCGCTAATGGAACCATCCCCATAAACACCAATTCTAAAGCAGCTCCCACAACTAATCCTTTTTCAAAATCTCCTAATATCAAGCCAACAATCGGGCCCGTTACTATTGGCCTGTGAAAATGCAATTGTCCATCAAAAAGATCTACACCAGCAAGTCCCGCATACAACGCTATTAATAAAGCTTTTACTAACATCATTTAACCCTCCTTAATTAACTCCATAATATCTATACCTTTTTCAGAAGGCACTCTTCTTACCTCGCATTTTACTCCTAGGTCGTTTAATCTTTTAAATGCTGCAATATCATTTTCGTCAACCGAAACTGTAGAAGATATTTGTTTTTTGCATTCTTTAAAATGCATATTTCCAACATTCACTTCTTTTATTGGAACCCCCCCTTCAACGAGTTTTACTAAAACATTCACATCTCTTACAACAATAAATATTTTTTGATGAGGAGCTGCTTTGTGTATTTTTTGTATTGTCTCTTCTACCGTAAAATAACGCGTAGATACACCCGGTGGCGCCGCCAAATCTAATAACACTTGTTGCGTCTTATCCTTTGCCACTTCATCATCCACTACAATAATAAGATTTGCACCCACATGAGATGACCATGTTACCGCTACCTGACCATGTATCAATCTATTATCTATTCTTGTTAAGACTATATTTGGCAATAAACATCACTCCTTTTAAATACGTTAAGACTATTTTACTAATATTTTTTATGCAAAAAATATGCCAAGTAGTGTAATACCTACTTGGTCCACTTTTAAACAGCTAAATTTTTTACTTTAGAATAGATAAGGTCATATATAAGCCCTATTTCCGCCGTCGGTATATCCACTTTATAAGTTTCTTCTATGACACTAAAAGAAGATTTAACGAAATTTATGAACTGTCTATGACACTGTTCAAACTCTTCTAAACTACTGTAAAACACAATGGGCTCTTTCATTACTAATCTTTCAATCATTACACTAACGTGTATATATAAGCTTATTTTTAAATCATTTGAAAACCTCACACCAATGAATCTTTCTAAATCGGAAATAGCTTTTTCAACTTGAGCAATTATTTTATCAGGATTTAATATTGTCAAATGATGTAACACATTTTGCAAAGAAAAAAGTCTGACTATCGTTTGATTGATTCGCTGAATTTTTTCAGCATCCGCAACCCCTCTTAAAACTTTACTCAATAGTACATCGCCCTTTCCAGCAATCAAATCTTCTAACGACAAATAAGGTATTTCTTTTATGCCAGGATCTGCTGTACCAATAATTAATTTAACATTAAAGTCTTTAAATATCTCGTCTTTTACACCATTACCTTTAAGTCTATTATAATCGTACGCAATTATTTCAATATCTTCATTTACAAAGCATTCTTTTAAAAGTTCTTTTATTTTTACAGCAGTTCCTATTCCCGTTATACAAGTAGCAATAATAGCATTTCTTTTATTTTTTTGCGACTTAATGAGTTTATAACTACTGCTATTTCTTTGGATTGATTCTGTAACAATTTGTTCTATAGGCTGATTTTGCATTATCTTGTTGCCAACGTCTAAAGCCAATTGAGTAGTAATATTATTAATAATTGCTATGTCTCCCTCGACAATGTCAGTCAAAGACTTGTATATCTCCTCTAAAGAACCCATATCAACCAATATAATGATTCCTTTGGAGGTATCTATATTCTTTAAATAATCTTGAACTTTTAGCATAATTTCCTGTGTTGACATCTCAATTGGCATATCAAAAGCTTCAAAAACAAACTGTCCCAAAAGCCTATTGGCGACGCTGGCTATGCTACTGGCAGTTGAATAACCATGGGCTATTATTATAGAATTTATGAGATTTGTATTGTCACTTTTATTTAAACTTTTAATATAAAGCGTAAAATAAATTACAGCTATTTGGTTGAGCTTGACGTCCAGGTTAACTTCAATAAGTTCTACCATTTTATTAGCTATTATAAACTCTTTGGGAAAAACATTTTTCAAAACTCTGTATACCATTTTTATATTCTCAGAATACTTCTCGTAAGTTACATCGCTTAATAAATAATTAATAAAATGCGTCAATACTAAAACTGAATTACCATAATATTTAATCCCATACATATTTTGTATTATATTTAACACATTCTCCACTACGCTTTTGATAGCATTGAAAACTATCGAATCTATATAAGTATTGTCATTTTTAAAAATTATTTTATCTGTAAATTCATTCAAATAAATTAAAGCGTCTTTTTTAAAAGTATCCTCACTTATTTCTTTGCTGCTATATCTCTCAAATAGTTCAAATAGCTTGTTCACTACCTCATAAACCTCTCTATCGTCTCCTTTATCCCATGTTAAATCTTCATCTTTCCTATTGTGAGAAATTAACATGCCGTTAAAGTGAAAATTACTTTTTATTATATCTAAATCAGCCTGCATTTCTCTCGGCAGGTCATATAGATGGATTCGCAATATATTTGTCTTCTCTCTTATGACATGGTTATAGGCTTGAGCACAGCTATATTTTATAACATTTATAAGTTTGCCAATGTTGCCAGAAATTTTAGTTTTAAGAAGTACATTAAGGACTTGCTTGCTTATTAAAATATCCATTTCCAGATTTTTGGCCTCATTTTTGTAAAAGTTATAGATAAGTTGTAACCTTTCATGTAAAGGTCTGTCATAAAGGGAAGGAATGTTTACAACTAATGGGATTCTTCTTAAAAAAGTCTTTGTCAAAGTTTGCTCAGGGTCTTCTGTTGTAGCAAAAATAAACCTTACTTTCGCCGTTCTCCAGTTGCCTGTCTCACCAAGTCTTCTGAATATTCCTTTGTCCAAAAATAGAAACAATTTTTCCTGCCCTTCTGGTGGAAGCCTGTGAACTTCATCCAAAAATAAATACCCGCCGTCTGCTTCCTCTAAAAGGCCCGGCTTATCTCTATCCGCCCCTGTAAATGCCCCTTTCACATAGCCAAAAAGATTTGCGGAAAGTAGTTCAGGATTATTGGCGTATTCAGCACAATTAAATATTACATAAGGAGCATTTTCATCTATAGCACCAATGGATTTAGCATATTCGTAAATAAGCTGCGCAATATAACTTTTACCTACTCCTGTATTTCCAATTAACAAAATGGGTAGTCCATTGGGAGGGTAAGAAGCAGCTGATTTACATAATTTCACTTGTGTTTTAAGGCTGCCATTATATCCTATAAGCTTTATAAAAGGATCATCACTTGAAACCTTTACAGTTGAATCCAAGGTTTTAGCCGTTTCTTTGAATTCTTTTGCCTTCTTTTCATAAACTTCTTTGTCTAAAAAATAGACAGGCCTTGTGTTTATCTTTATTATTTTGCCTTCTTTATAAAGTTCATTTAATAAATGGCTTGCGACGTTTCTCTTTAAATTCAATTTTTGGGCAATTTCTTGGGCAGTTAATCCCTTCTTTTCTTTAATATTTATTTCTTTTGATAAATCCTTTACTAAATTAAATACTCTTTCTTTGTTTGTCACGGACGATCTCCCCTTTAAGATTTCAAAACTTTTGTAAATTATCGTATTAATCTAATCTTATTATAAGTATATCACATAAAAACAAAAATTTTTAAAAGTAATTATTCACTAACCTCTTTTTTAATTGTTTGAGATAAAATCAACGACATAAAAACTACTACAATCATAAATACCAATATTGCAGAAAAACCTACAAAAACGCCAAAGAGGTCGTTTAGTTTGCCAATCAAAAAATTTGCAAACATATTTATGGTTGAGGCTATGGTTACAGTAATACCAATTATAGCACTGACGTGCTTTTTAAATTCTTTCATAATTGTGGCAATGACGGTTGGAAAAATTATTGAATAAAAAAAGCCTGAAATAGAAATTGAAAAGGCTAAGCTTTTCGACAACATGCCTATTGCAATAAACACTGCAGCACAAAGCGAAAAAACTGAAAGGCTTTTAAGACATCCAACCTTTTCGACAATAAAACCGCCAAATAATCTCCCTAATGTGAAAGTTGCAAAGAAAATGGAAAGGTATAGAGAACTTATTGTGTTATCCATCTTATACCATTCCCTTAAAAATGTAACAGCCCAATTTCCTACACCAAGTTCAGAAGCAACATAAAAACCTAACATAATTGCAAAAAGCCACATTCTTTTATTCCCTAATATTTCGCCATAATTTATTTTTTCTTTTATTATATGTTGTCCCTCTTGTATTTTAATAGCCAAAGTAGCCAGTATAAGAGTGAAAGCTAAAGCTGCTACACTCAAATATACCAACTGCCACGTAAAGTTAAAATGAAGCAATTTCACAGTTATATTAGGGGATATAATAGCTCCCACTCCATAAAAAAAATGAAGCAAATTCATCATTATTGCCTGATTCATTATAAATACCAATGCAGCAATGGCATTTATGCCTATTTCCACAGAACCCATCCCCATATTCATAATAAAGGCAAAAAGAAGGAATAAAATAAAATTGGGTGCCATTGAAATTCCAATTATACCTAGTAGTATAAGTAATAAACCACTTAAAAGAACTAATTTTCTCCCTATCTTCTCTGTTAAAAACCCTCCAAAAAAAGTTGACAAAATAAACCCTAAACTTCCTACAGATAAAAACAAACCCATCATTGTATAGTCGATACTATAAAAGGTTTTAATGCTCAGTATAAGGGGTCCTTTGACATTTTCTATTATTCCTATGAGCATCATCAAAAGGTAAATTATAACGATTGTGTATGTATTTTTGTTCAATAAAAATACCTCCCTTGTTTTTACTGTGTATAATAATTATACAGAAAACAAGGGAGGAAAAACAAATTTTACTTGGTATCACGGGGGCTCGAATAGGTATAGAATATGTGTAGAATAGGTATAAATATATTTCCCACTTTGAAAAAATAGAGGAAGAGAATGAAGAAGAAGAAATTAAAAAAAGTTGAGGCTGTCTCCCTCCTCTTTGACATAATTAAAAAGGGAAACATATCTTTCAAAAGAACCACAAATAAACTTCCAAGATGGGAGGTCAGCCTTCTATGAATATTATAACATATCATGAGTTTAGAAAAATATCTCTTGAAAAAGCTAAAGAAGTCGTTAGAAAAATTTTTAAACGAAATAATTGTAATATCTTAAAACCGCAAAAATACTTGGTATTTCAAGGGATACTGTCCATAGTGCTATCAATGGTTATCTTCACGATATATCTCGAAAACCTAAAAATTCTCCTAGAAAAACTCCTGCTCAATTAAAAAACCTTATTATCCTTGAAGCAAAAAGAACTGGCTTCAGATACAGGCGTTTGGCTCTCTATTTGTATAGAAAATATGGCCTGAAAATAAGTGAAAATACAATAAAATCAGGGTCAACTTTTTTAAGGACATCTTCAAGAAGCAAAGTAGGAAAGAAACAGACATGAAAAGAAACCATCACTTTGGATTCCTTAAACTTTTCATTAGGAATCCTTCCTTTCATTAAATCTAGTTCTTGCTCCAACATCTATAATATTCCACTCAAAACGAGGCAAATTATATTTTTCTATACGTTGGGCTACTTCAGGAGTAAGACTTTCCTTTGTCTAAAAGGTGCCTATACTTATTTATTGTTAAATATTTAACTTACCATACCTTTGTTATATTAGTTTAAATTCTCCACTTGTCGGATTAGTAGCATACAAATACTTATCAATGCAATTTCCAATTTTATCTTTTACTAAATTCTCAGGATCATTTTTTAATAGTCCCATTCTAATTTTTTCATATTGAATAGGCATATACTGACTTATTAAGGTTAATGGTATCTCAACATTTGTTAAATTTTTAAACAACCTAGACATAGATGCTCTAACTTCATTTTCGATTAGATAATACCTACATCTATCAGAATAGCTGTATTTTCTAGCAATTCTAATTTTATTATCATCACCGTAATAATACTGTTCCCAATACTTCGGATTATTTAACATTGCTGTATCAAGGATATCAATAAAATTTGACATCTCAATATCATGATTATCTTTAAATAATTCTTTTTCTATAATATTCAGAGCAAACAATCCTTCCCTTAATGCAAAAGTCAATTCAGGTCCAACTTTAAGTATAGCAAATCCATCTCTCACCATTTCTTTTAGTAGTTTTGCAGGTTGATAATCCGTAGAGTGGGCTTCAAATACTAAATTAGGATACTTTTTTAAAGCACTTACTAAATTTTCAGCCTGTTGGTGATCATATTCATGAATATTTTCAACTCCAAATTCCACCCCAGGCTGCACAACCACTGCTACAACATCTTCCCATGCGTTTCCTAAACCATATTTATAGAAAGTGCTTTTATACACTTCCACAGTTTCTTCAAAATCCGCCGGCTTTGTTACTTGTATTTCATTATTATTTTCTTTTTGAGAACCTCCTGGAACAGGAACTTCACTACCTATTACATAAACTGGATGAAGAGCATAAGGATTAGACTTTTTTAACTCCTCAAAAGCTCTTTCTGCTACTGATACAAGTATCGCTCCTCTCTCCGCAATAGTTTCAGTATCTAGTTTGATATTTATGTTATCATCTCCAAGAAACATACTTGTATCTACATGAATTTTCGTAAAGCCAGCCATCACAAATTGTTTAACAAGTTCTTTTGCTTCTTCCATTGCTTTTTTCGCTTGTTGATTTTTCCATGGCAAAGGTCCTAAGTGGTCCCCGCCAAGGATTATTCTATTTTCTGGGAAGTTTATCCTTTTGGCTATAGAATACACAAAATCTCTAAAATCAATAGGTTTCATATTCGTATAGCCACCATATTGATTTACTTGATTAGCCGTTGCTTCAATTAAAACATAACTATCCATACTCAATGCCTTCTCCATTGCAACTTGAATAACTATTTCATTTGCACTACAAACTGAATAAATACCTATTGGAATTCCCTTTTTTTGTAGTTTAACAACGTTTTTCAAAGGATGTTCTGTATTCACATTATCCCTCCCAATATAAGTTAAATCATCAAAGGTATTTTTTATTCGAAAAAGTACTTAAATTAATTCTTTATCCAAAAAACTCCTTCTAGTGAGAACCATAGTAAATTCACTTGATTATTCCTTGTTCATTCTAATTATGGTAATATGGTTTTTATTATCTTTGATCCTAACCAGAAAGATAAAAATATTTTAATTAATTTTCAGACTTTCTCAAATTAGATAATCCAAACTGGTTGAAAATTAGGTAGTATAAAGATTGTAAGAAGTTATATTCAAAAAAAACTTTAATAATTGTCAACTATTTGTTATTTTTCCCGAATGGATATAACAGTTTTTGAATTTCAGGAGCATTCAAGTTATCCTTTGTAACAACAATAACTCCTGTATTTATTCGTTTATCGACACTCTTACCATTTAATACGTCAACAAGTGTTTTAACCCCTAAGTATCACATCTTATATGGATTCTGTATTATCAAAACTTGCAAAGAACCCGCTTCTAGAGCAGGCTATCTCGGCCTCAGATGAATCAAAACCTACAACTTTAATTTTCCCAGCCATATTCCTTTCTTCAATAGCACAAACTACTCCCACCGCTACCAGTTCATTTACAGCAAAAATTCCTGCTAAATACAGTTATTAAATCCTGCGTTATAGAGAGCGCTTTTGCAGCATCAGCATCACAATATTGTGTTGCTACTATCTCGATATTTGGATATTTCTTAGCTATTTGGTCCTTAAATCCTTTTTCCCTTGAATCGCCGTTCTATCACCTGCAGTAAAATTCATTATTGCGACTTTACCCTTTTCACCAATGAGCTTTGCTAATTTATCAGCAGCTTGCGCACTTGTTGCCTCATTTGTCAGTCGCTATAAATCTTGAAATTTTATCACTGTTTACTTCTGAATCGATCTCAATTACAGGAATGCCCGCAACTACAGCCTTATCTACATGTGGAGCTAAAGAATCAGGATTTGATGCTGCTAACATACTTCCCTCCACTTTATTATTTATAGCATCTTCTCCAAAATGGATCTCTATATCCGTTTCTGAAGCTGGTCTCTTAATATAAAACTTCTACTCCCAACTCCTTAGCAGCATCTTGAGCTCCTTTAGCGGCAGTTGCCCAAAATTCAGAGTTTGTTGTTTTAACAATAACTGCTATACGTTTAGTAGCACTCTTCCGTTCATTGCTAACATCACTTATAGAAAAAATTGATGAACTAGTTTGATTACAATTTAGTATCACGGTCTTTTGTCTTAGATTTTTTTATATCTTCTTTTACTATTATAATGTCACTTCTATTATTGGCTTTATTTCAATTTGTCCGTTTTGTACTATCGGAAATGTGTCTGCCAATCACCTGTAAAAGCTTTTTACTTTTTGATATATTATGATATATTACAACTATTAATTATTATTAAATTTTGCCATTACACCCAGCAAGGCGAATTTTTGATATGGCTACATGTTTCACTGCTTCCATTGCCAGTTTAAAATATTTCCTTGGATCATATTCGTTAGGATTTTCCATAAAAAAATTTTTTAAGGCTTTCCCAAGAGCGTTTTTCAAATCTGTAGCTATATTTATTTTATTAATTCCCAACTCAACTGCTCTCTTTATCATTTCATCAGGTACACCGGAAGCCCCATGTAATACAAGCGGAATATTCACAAGCTTTCTTATCATTTTTAACCTTCTAAAATCAATCTTGGGAGTATCTTTATACATACCATGTGCTGTTCCTATTGCTATTGCAAGTGAATCTATTCCTGTCCTTTCAACATATTCTACAGCCATATCTGGATCTGTTAGGGAAGCTTCATAGTCGCTTACTGTTAAATCGTCTTCTGTACCTCCTACTCTCCCAAGTTCAGCTTCCACTTGAACATCTCTTTTATGCGCATAATCTACTACCTTTTTAACTAATTCAATATTTTTATCAAATGGAAGTTTTGAGCCATCTACCATAACAGATGTATAACCATTGTCTATACACTTATAAATTGTTTCTAAATCCTCACAATGGTCTAAATGAAGTGATACAGGTATACCATAATCATCCGCAGCAATTTTAGCAATTGCAACTATATATGCTATACCTACATGTTTTAAAGTTCCTGGAGTCGTCTGTAATATTACAGGTGATTTTTCTAATTTAGCAGCATTCATTACGGCTTTTAGTGTTTCAAGATTGTGGATATTGAATGCAGCTATTGCATAACCATCTTCCATTGCTTTATATAAAAGTTCTCTTGATGAGATTAATCCCATTTCAACCCTCCTCTTTTTTTATCATTTATTCATTTACAAGCATTATCTTGCCCTTAACTAATCCTGGTGTCTTATACATATCAAAAGCTTCTTTTATTCTACTTAATGGAAACTTTTTATAGATGATTTCCTCATCAAATTTAAGCTGTTTTGTGGCAAAGAAATGTGATGTGAGTTCCCATTCTTTTCCAGGAAATGGTGCGCTGTATGACATCCACGAGCCTGTTAAGGTAAATTCTTTTCGATTCATTTTCTCTAACAGCTCAGGTGTAAATGTAACATTTTTTGTAGTTGTACCTATAAAACATATGTTTGATTTATTACCTGCTAGTTCGAATGCTATCTGCATTGTAACCGGGTTACCTGCTGTTTCAAAGATAAAGCCAAACCCTCTATTATAAGTTAACTCATTAACAATTTCTTTATAATTTTTATCAAGTGTATTTATAGTTACATCTGCACCAAGCCTTTTTGCAAGCTCAAGACGTGAATTATCAATATCAAATACAAAAACGCGTTTCGCACCATATATTTTAGCATACTGCATTGCAAAAATGCCTATAGTTCCTCCGCCAAGTATTGCAACATCTTCACCACCATGAAAATTTACGCGATATAAGCCGTGTAATGCTACAGTTGCCGGTTCAAATAATGCTCCTTGTTCAAATGATACTTCAGGTCCTAACTTAATTACATTTCTTGCAGGAAGGGCAATATATTCTGCAAAACTCCCCTGTCTCTTTGATCCTATAAAACTATAATTTTTACACAACGAATAGTTTCCTTTCTGGCACTCATCACATTTGAAACATGGGAGTAGCGGTGTACCAACAACACGTTCTCCAATTTTTATTGACTTTACATTTTTCCCTGTTTCAACTATCTCACCTGCAAACTCATGTCCCAAAACAATTGGAAAATAATGCACTCTACCTTCAAGCACTCTAGGTACATCAGAACCACAAATACCTGTAGTTCTAATTTTTATAACTACTTCATCATCTTTAATAACAGGATCAGGATATTCTTCGTACCTTATATCATTTTTTGCATATAATATTCCTGCTTTCATATAATTACACCTTCCTTTTATATAGTTGCTTTTATATACAATATTTTAGAAAAATAAATATTTACATAATATGCGTGTTAAGTCATGATCAATCTTTTATATAACTATCTCATCTTCTATCTTTTGTTTAATAATAACTTCGCTATTTGATAATCAATAGAATGCACTTTAAAAAATTAAATAATTTTCAAGCAAATTCATTAATTCTTTAGCTACCTCTCAATTGCATGCATGTATATAATAATTTACAAATTCAATTTATGGTTAGAATGAGGTACAGTTCGAATATCCAGATACAGGTTCAAATCATAGTACTGGTTAAACCTACAGAAAGGATAAGCGCGAGAAGGACTTGACGCCAATTATTGCAGTTTCGTCCCCCTCGCATAATCCGTTAATTATCGCCAATACTAAGCCCACAATTCCACAATAAAGAATGAAAAACTATTACTCAAAATAATTCTTTTTTCGTTATAATTTTTTTTCTTTTATTGGATAGGAAAGCTATCATCCAATATTCTCATTTTTTACATATGACTTATTTTTTAGATATTTTGCGCTCATATAAATACCTAAAATATAATAGCCACCGATTAAAATTAAAGCTATTAAATTGCCCATATTTTTGAAATCAAATATTTGAAGCAAAAGATAAGTCAACGGTGAACCACCTTGATCTAATGCTGCAACATGTGTAGCCCCTTTGGGTAACATATTTACCATTTTAGCCAATTGAGTTAACAATGGTACTGTTTCATTAGCAATCCATATATTTATAACCATTATTAAAGATCCTGAAATCAATGTCCTAAAAAGATTACCCCTATGAATTCCCACTGCAATTGCAACAAAGAAACCTATTGTTGCTAAATCTCCAAATGGCAATACTTGATTTCCAGGTACTACCATGGCTAATAGTAATGTAAGTGGAACAAATAGTAGACTTGCCGCTACAACTTCTGAATCCCCTAATAAAAGTGCTGGATCAAGGCCAATATAAAATTCCTTTTCCTTAAATCTGTTTTGGAGAAAATCTCTTGCTGCTTCAGATACAGGCATAAGTCCTTGCATTATTAATTTTACAACTTGCGGCATTAGAATCATAACAGCAGCCATATTCATTCCAAGTTGCGCTATACCTTTAAAGTCATATCCTGCCAATACACCAATTAAAATGCCTAATATTAATCCAATTATCATCGGTTCGCCAAAAACTCCAAACCTTTTCTCAATATATTTGGGATTAATATTTATCTTATTTAGCCCTGGAATTTTATCAATTACAATTTCCACTGGAACAGCAAGTGGAGCACAATAAGCTGAAGTACCATGCGGTATCGCAACACCTTCTAACCCGAAAAAGTCATTCACAATAGGTGCATACCAATCTCCAAACTTATAACTAATAGCCGCATGTATTATCACACCAACCCACGCAATCCATATATTATTTGTCGCAATATATAAAATCGTCCCTGTAAAAGCCATATGCCAAATATTCCATATGTCAACATTGACAACTCTCGTTAGTCCAAAAACCAACATTATGACATTTACCGCAATTGCAATCGGAATCGCTGTCATCGCAATTGGACCCGCCCAAACCATTGGCGAATCTCCCGGCCAACCTACATCTATAATGCTTAACCTAACTCCTAAATTTTTACTCATCGCCTCTGCTGCGGGACCTAAATTATTAAGCATCAGCCCAATAACAAGACCAATTCCTATAAAGCCAATACCTATTGTTACACCTGATCTAAAAGCTTTACCAGGCTTTTGCCCAATTATAAGGGAAATTATGAATATCACTATTGGAAGCATTACTGAAGGACCAAGATTAACAATATATTTAATAAATTCCATAAATTTTATACCTCCTCCTCTTTTAAAGCTTTAATTATTTGTTTCTCTACTTCTTCTATGCCTATTCCAGAAATAAAGGGTATTCCACTAATCAAAGGTTTGCCAAAGTTTTTGGTAACTTTCGAAGTAGTAACAATTATATCGGCTCTTTCACTATTAGCATCCAGTTCAGAAATTCTACATTGTATAACATCTGCTGGAATCCCTGCTTTATTGCATAAATCTTTAATTTTTTGTGCAGCTACTGTGGATGTTGCAACTGCTCCAGCGCAAGCAACTAATATTGTCTTCCTCCTTTTTTCCATAAAAACCCTCCTTTTTTATAAAGTCTTTAGGTCTTTGCAGAATCCCAAAATCCTTATGGATTAAGGGATTCTGCTATATATTTTCAAAGGAATTCCTCCACTTTCGTCGAATTTATATAGAGAACCAAATCCCAAAAAGAAATGGAGGAAATCCTATGAAAATCAAAGCTAAACAACTTTCTCTCA
>NZ_JAFCAC010000051.1:0-73074 GCF_018588165.1 Thermoanaerobacter sp. CM-CNRG TB177 | reverse complement strand
CTTCAATAATCTTGTTAATTTAACTGAACCTATTTGTCAGGCTATTAATCCTTCCCTTTCTAATATCCTCATCGCTGATACTACTGGCTTTCAACCTTATGTCAGAGAAAATAATCCTAAGTTCTTTGATTCCCTTTATAGAAATATTAAAAAGTTCTCTAAATCTAATCCTGATTTTGATGCCCACTCTTATGCTTGTTCTAAAATGCCTAAGTTCGCTCACTCTAATCCTGATGCTAAATTCTCTTATATTAATGGCCATTATTGTTACTCTATCAAAGCTACCATCCTCACTAATGGCTTAGGCATTATTCAGCATATTAGTTTCTATGACGATGATTCTTTAGATGTCAATACTGCTAAATCTGCTGCCGAGTCTAAAGATTTATATGATTCTAAAACTTTAATCCCTTCTCTTAATGAATTCTTTAATTTACATCCTATTTTCTCTTATAGATACTTCTTAGGTGACGCCGGGTTTGATTCTTTTGATAATTATAAATACTTGTTCTCAAAGCTTGGCATAATACCTATTATCCCTATTAACCCTCGAAATTCTAAAAACTTGCTTCAACCTACTTTTAACTCTGATGGTATCCCTACCTGTCCACGTAACCCTTCTCTTAAAATGTCCTATGATGGCATCGTTCGAGAAAAAGGTAGAGCTACCAGAATTAAATGGCTTTGCCCTATGTCCAAAAAAGTTAGACTAAATGGTAAAACTACTTATATCCTTCAATGTGATAACCCCTGTACCTCTTCTAAATGTGGCAGAATATTCTATACTACCCTTGATATTGATTTTAGAAAAAATACTTTTGTCCCTCGTAACTCTAAAAAGTGGTCCAAACTTTATGAAAAACGCCCTATTATTGAAAAATCTATTTCTCTTTTAAAAAGTTCTATCGCTGTTGATAGCTTTAAACTCATAAATACCAGGTCTATCAAAGCTGATGTTTTTCTTGGGGCTATCACTCAACATATTGGTTTAATTATTACTGCAAAGCTTGGTACTTTTGAACATCCTTTATCTTTGAAAAAACTTTTGGCTTGATAACTTGTTCTTATGGTTTGATTCGTTTGTCACCTTTTTACATTAAAAAGGTGTGTTAGGTATTGCCTTTTTTAATTTGTATCTTTATTCCATTTCTCTTTTTCCGTCTTGAGTGTGACTTTAAAATGGAACTTCTTTATTTTGTTCCTTGTAATGTAACTTTTTTACTCTAATATTTATCTCATTTTGCAATCACCTATATAAAGTCTTTCGTTCTATTAGCTTGTCTTTGTTTTTTTTCTACTTTTATTTATCAAATCAATTACCTCATCACCACCTTTCGCATTTAAAATACTCATTAAGAAATTCTCATTCTGAATAAGCTCTACTAACTGTTGCAACATTTCAACTTGACTATGACTTTCATTTAAAGCTATCATAAACACTATATTTACGTTTACGTCTTCTTGTGGATTAGCCATATTTTTGAATATAACGGGTTTTGACAAAGTAGCAACTGCAATAGCCGGCTTTAAAACATGTTCTGCGTCAGTATGAGGTATCGCTACATTATAATTATTGAGAAGTAATCCTGTTGGAAAAGTATTTTCTCTTTTAATAATTCCTTCTAAAAAACTCTCTTTAACATATCCATTATCGAGCAATTTTTTATACAAAACTCTAAATACTTCCTCTCTATTTTCTGCCTCCAAATTTGTAACAATTATTTCCTTGTGAAAAAGCTCTGAAATTTTCATTGTATATAACCTCCTTGCTGGTTCACCATTAAAATATTGCAAGAGCCGTGCCAACTATCTGACATGTTTTGTGCTATTTTATAATAATATTTTTTATTTCTTGGGCACTTTTAGCTTTTCTTATGGCATTGATGCTTTGTTCTTCCATTAAAATTTGATACAAATGCATAAAGTAATCCTTTGAATCTTCCTTCAGCGCTATCATAAACACCAAATCTGCCTTAAACTCTCCTTCCCAATAAATAGGTTCTTTCAATTTTGCAATTGCGATGGCAGGTTTTGTGACATGTTCTGGATAACCGTGGGGTATCGCGATTCCTCCCTTTAAAAAAGTCGCCCCCATAGATTCCCTTTTGTATACACTTAGTAAAAACCTTTCATCTACATAGCCTTTATCTTGCAATATCTCCACCAATTTATCTATAACATCACTTTTCATAGAAGTATCTAAATCATACAAAATAAGGTCTTCCTGTATTACTTCTTTTAAAGGATTTTCTTTCTCTAAATTGACAATTTTTTTGAATTTTTCAATCCCTGTGCCATGTAAAATATCTTCAACAGATATAAAAGGTATACTTTTTATGCCGGGATTTATTGTACCAACAAAAGCTACCACTTCATTTTCTTCTCTTATTTTTGAAATTTCTTTTTCAATATCTTCCTGCCTGAGCATTCCAACAGGTATTATTTTGTAATCATCTTTTAGTTGTGGTAAGACATCTTCAATATATTTCTTTATTTTTAACGCTGTTCCCTCTCCTGTAATACATACAGTTACAATTGCTTTTGGAAGCTTATCTTTACTCTTTATACCTTCAACTCTTCCTATATATGTTTTATCTACGTCTAACGCATCTGCTATTTCATCTAAATTAGTATCCGGTATAATAGCTCTTCTGACAGCTTCCAACACCATAACCGTATCTACTCTTCCTACCACTCTTGTAGGTATCCCTGTCCTTTTGGTTATAATTTCACCAAAGGTAATTAATGAACCCATGTCAACCAAAATAATGCAGCCTTTGCCTTCGTCTATTCTTTTCACTACTTCAATTGTCCTCTCAAGAACAGATTCTGGGCTTTCATCAAGAGCCATATCTATACCGACTGCATGATTTACCCCTAAGAGTTTATTTGCCACCTCTGCCATGCCACTTGCAACATGGCCGTGCGTAAGCACAACTACGCCCACTCTGCCTTTAGTTATTTCTTTGTCCCCTGAGAATGTCCTTAGATACATAGCAATAAAGCCCACTTCTTCATCAGGCAGCTGTATTTCTAATTCTTTGTTAATTTGTTTTGCCATAATTTTAGCAATAGAATACTCAACAGGATATTCTTTCACTATGTTTTCAAGTTGAGGATTAATTATTGGTTTGCCACTTAATATTCTTTCATAAGCAGCACTTAAGTGTATAGCAAGGGAATAAAAGAGATTATCCTCTAAGTTTTTAAAACTTTTTTTAGCAATCTCGTATGCTTTTTCAACAGCATTTACAATTTTTTCTCCTACTATGTTTGTCAATTCTTTTTTTGAAATTGTTATGTTAGATTTTACATTTACAGCAAATTTCTTCAGCTCCGCCTCTATCTCTTTCCCGAGAATTTTATCTATCTCCTCTTTTGTAAGTCCTTGTCTTTTTAAGTCAATAAACCTTTCTTCTATAAATTGATATATTTCATCAGGCAGCATATATCTATCTTCTTTTGGATATAACTTAATTTCCTTGTCAGGATACACCATAATGTCTTCATTTGAATATCTTTCTATTTCGGGATCTCTTTTATTTACTCTGATTATCCCCATTTTTACGTGGTTAGGTAAATCTGAAAGGTCTATTGTCAATGAAGAGCTTTTACTCCCTAATGAATTTAAAAAGCTCCTCGCACAAGCAACTTGAATATCGCTCCTTAGCTGCCCTATATTCCCCGGACAGTCATAAAGCATAAGAGCTCTTACTGCCTCTTTTTTTACAATAATCGATTTATTAATTCTAAAAGACTCTTTTGAGAAAAAATGATGTATAATTTCATATCTTTCTTGGGGAGGTCTTTCTGAAAGAGAAGGAAGTTCTATCACCATAGGAATTCTTCTCCTAAAAGTAAGTAATAGCGAAGATTCAGGATTTTCAGTAGTAGCAGCAATAAGCATAATTTGTGCCTCTCTAGTACTTTCTGTTTCCCCTAATCGTCTGAATTTTCCTTTGTCCAACAAATAAAAGAGTATCTCTTGTCCTTCACTGGGGAGTCTGTGGACTTCGTCCAAAAACAAAATTCCACCATCAGCTTTTTCTACCAATCCCGCTTTTGCAGTATCAGCCCCTGTGAAAGCGCCTTTTACATAACCAAAAAGTTGCGCCATGAGTAGTTGTGGATTATCCGCATAATCAGCACAGTTAAAAACTACAAAAGGCGCATTTTCATTAAATCTTCCAGACTCTATTGCATAGTTGTACATTGCTTCAGCCAGCTGGCTTTTTCCAGATCCAGATGGTCCTACTATTAAAGTATGCAATCCATGGGGAGGATAAAGTACTGCAGCTTTTGCAAGGCTTATCTGCACTTTAAGACTTCCTTCGCTTCCAATAATCTCTTTAAATGAGAGTAAGCTTTTAGCTGTTTTAGGAGTTTCAAAATTTACAGTATCGTTTTTAATAGTACTTCGTTGCACTAAATTATCTGCAATTTTATCTTTCAAAATTTCCTTTTTTATTTGTGTAGCTACAAAACGAGAAATATTATATCCTAAATTATTTAATTGTTTTGTCAAATTTCTATCTGAAATATTTGGGTCCTTTGAAATTATTTTTTTTGCATCTTCTAAAAGGTAAGGTTTTCTTCTTTCTCTTGAGTCAGGAATATTATTTTTCAGTCTAAATTGTGTCACATCTTCTCTTTTAATATTGAGAATTGCGGCTATTTGGTCATCTGTTAAAGGATTCTTTTTATCCTCTTTTTGTATAATTTCAAAAATCCTTTCAATCATAGTGACAAGCCTCCCTTCAATGTATATTATGCAAAAAATATACCATAAATATGGCAGGAATTGTAGCGGAATATTTAGTAAATTGCATAAGTTGTGAACAAAAGTTTTTAGATAAAATAAAAAAGACCTTAATAGGTCTTATGGCATAAAAAGTATGGTAGCATTTGTATTGGTTTTTAAGTTAAGCCCTCATTGGATAAAAAATCTTTTGGTGATATTGCTTTATTAGTTATTTTTTGGAATTCATCATCTCTTGTAATAATCAAATCACCTTTTAATTTTTTCAAACATTGCATTTGTAGAGCATCTTCTAAATCTCTAAACTCCTTAAAATTCATTGCTCTCTTTATGTCATGTTTTGTTATACTCACTACTTCTACTATACTTAACAAAGCCTCTAATGTTTTTATGCTATCATTGTGAGAAAGGTTTTTATTTATGAAATAATATATATCTGTAATTGAAAAAGCAGCTAAATAAGCATCTATCTTTTTTTCTTCCGCTAATTTTAATATGTTATAAGCATCTACGTCAAAGGGAGTTCTTTTTAATAAAACATCAAGAATAACATTAGTATCAATTAACACTTTCATCATTTAACCTATTATATCCATATTGTTATTTAACGGGTAATCTTCCCTCCCCTTTAATTGTATTTATTTCTTATTCTTTCTTCCCGTATTTGCTCAGCAGATATATTTTTGTTAGGATAGTCAGATAAAATTCCATACAAAAAATCTGCATTTGGAGTACCTTCTTTTTTTGCTGGAATAAGTTTTGCAACTTCACGTCCATTTTTCGTTATAATAATTTCTTCTTTATCAACTAATTCCAAGTATTTACCAACTCTTGTTTTGAATTCTGTAGCGCTTACTTTCATTTTTATCACCTCTTTTACTATGCCTATTCTACATGTTATCCAATTTGATTATATTATTCATCATAGAAATAGTCAATATATAAAAAACACAAATAACCATTTTTTAATTTATGTATTAGAACAAATATCATAAAAAAACTACCTAAGTTCCATAAAAGCTGCCATGCTACCTGTCATGCCTTTGTCTCTTCTATAGGAATAAAATTCACTATTGCAATGGGTGCACATTTGGCTAACTGTAATGTTTTCATCTGGTATGCCAGTATTTATAAGTTCAAGATAATTGGTAAGCTGTAAATCCAGCATCCATTTGCCCTCCGCCTTTTTCACAAGAACTTTTTTCCATTCACCAATAACATTTTTAATTTTATTCGCAACGTCATCACCTACTTCATAGCAGCATTTGTATATAGAAGGGCCTATCCCTACGAGTATATCCTTAGGATTTGAGCCGTATTCTTCTTTCATGGCATTAACTGTTTTAGGCCCAATGTAGGCTACTGTGCCTCTCCATCCTGCGTGTGCAAGGGCAATAACTTTTTTGACAGGGTCTAAGAAAAACAAAGGCACACAGTCGGCATAAAATGTAACAAGCAGAATACCTCTTTCATTAGTCATAAGGGCATCTACGCCAGAAATATCGCTTCCTCCAAAGTTTTTTCCTTTATCCTTTAGAGTCACTTTTCTTATAACATCACCATGAACCTGGTCTGAAAAAACCATATCTTCGTAGGAAAAACCGCCAATATCGCATATTATTTTAAAATTTTCATAGACTTCCTCTTTAGTATCATATCTTTTTAAGCTTAAATTCAAGGAAGCATATTTGCCTTTACTTACACCGCCAATTCTAGTAGTAAAAAGGTGTTTGACAAGTCCTGTCTTTTCAAAAGATGGTATTGTATAAAAAACTACTCCTTTTACTTCATTTCTTTTAAAACCTATTTCCAAAGTATCACTCCTTTTTACTTTTTATGCCATACTAATTATTTCTTTCTTTTTTATCTTTGTCATTTTTCCCCTTTTTCTCATTTTCAATTCCAAAAATTCTATTCGTCCATTTAACAAAAGCTATCAGAACTAATAAAAGCAATATTAGTGTTACCACCGAAATTATGGAAATTATAACAAAATACTTTTCCATTAAATTTCTCTCCTTTATCTCCCGTTAATTTCTCTAATTATTATATTACTACAAACGTTACCAAAAATCATTAAAAATTTTAAAAAAAATAGCAGGATTAACCTGCTATTTTAGTTCAACAAGTTCATAATCTCTTGTACCCAAGCCGATTTCCTCGCCGTATTTTAATTGTAGTTCTCCTTTTGTTTCAGGATGCAAAGCTTTAAATTTGTCTTCTCCAGGATTCATGCCATATCCCGCTTCTTCTAAAGCTGTACCTTTATGACCAAATTGTTGATTTACAAGGTCATAGCTTGCCTGGTCTATAGCAACAGGGTCAAAGGAAGCCAATATTCCTATATCTGGAACAATCGGCGCATCACTCCAAGGAGTGCAATCGCAAAGGGGCGTAACATTCATGATAAAGTTTATAAAAGCAATTTTGTCTTTTTTTGTAGAATAAGCGCCATATGCGTATTCCGTCATTCTCTCTACAAAAGCATCCATATCAGTTCCCCATTGAGGCTTTATCACGCCATATTGACAAATGGACACGCATTCTCCACACCCTATACATATAGAAGGGTCAATATAAGCTGAACCATTGACCAAAGATATCGCATTTACGGGGCAATTCCTGATACACATTTGACATGCGGTACATCCCTTTCCTACAACAGGCTGCACTGTTGAATGCTGCTGTTGTTTTCCTGCCGCAGGTGCACACCCCATAGCTAAGTTTTTGATGGCTCCTCCAAAACCAGCCAATTCATGACCTTTAAAGTGTGACATTACAATCATTGAGTTTGCAAAAAAAATATTTGAAGCAATTTTTACAGTATCAAAATGTTTTTTGTCAATTTTCACTTCTACAGAATCTTTACTTAAAATGCCGTCAGCAATTATTATTGGTGCATTTACAACAGCATATGCAAAACCATTTTCAATTGCTGTTGTCAAATGGTCAACTGCATTTGAACGACTACCTTTGTAAAGAGTATTTGTATCTGTTAAAAAGGGCTTTCCCCCATAACTCTTGATTTTATCAACCACTTTTCTTACATATATAGGGTTGATGTAAGCGTTGTTTCCCTTTTCTCCAAAATGAATTTTTATAGCTACCAAGTCATTTTTATCAATAATGTTTTTAAAACCTGCTACATCAAAAATTCTCGCTACTTTGGAAGACAAACTACTGCTGGCTTTATTCGCTCTCAGATTGTAAAAATATACCTTTGATTTCATGATATCACCTCATTTTTAAATTAATTTCTTACAAGTTTAGAATTTACAAATTTTATGCCTTTTTTAAAATAGGAAAAAGCAGACCTATCAATAACCAATACAATAACCGAGTAAATTATAGCCCCTGCTAATATAGATATAAACAGGGCTATAGCCTCATAAATTCTTTTGTCTGACGGCATTTTAACAATAAAATTATTATACATAAAATGCACTAGTACCCCCATTACAATTGATGCCAACATTGCTCTTATAAAACTCATAAACATGTATTTTCCATCTATTTTCCCTACTTTTCTTTTTAAAGAAGTAAATAAAAGAAAAATAGCAAATATAGCTGCAATAGAAGTAGAAAGTGCAAGTCCGCCTAATTTTAAATATCTTACCAAAATTAAATTAAGTGCAATATTTAATAATACAGCCATGGCACCATTTATCATTGGAGTTTTTGTGTCTTTCATAGAGTAAAAACTTCTACTTAAGACATCTCTCAGGCCATATGCAGTCATTCCTATCGCATAATAAAAAAGGGCAATTGAAGTAAGATATGTTGAATTTTCATCAAAAGCTCCTCTTTCAAATAATACTTTTATTATAGGCATTCGGAGTACCATTGCCCCGACTGATACAGGTATTAATATATATAAAATACCACTCACTGCAAAATTTAAACTTTTTAGAAAACCTTCTGTGTCATCAGCTACTGAATGCTTAGATAAAACAGGATATATGACAGTTGCAATTGCTGTTGAAAAAATACCTAGCGCAAACATATTAAGCCTATTGGCATAATTCAATGCAGCAATACTCCCATCAGGCAAAAAAGAAGCTATAACTCTATCTACATACACATTTATAGTTTGTATACCTGTTCCCATAAGTACAGGCATTGCTAATAAAACGACCCTTTTTACTCCTTCATCTTTGAAATCTACTTTCACCCTAAATCTATAACCTAATTTGTACAAAACAGGTAATTGCATTAATGCTTGTAGAAAAGTAGCAATAATTATAGAATAAGCTACTGCTGTAATTCCAAATTTGTCTCCATATAAAATTGCTACCGTTATTACGATAATATTGTAAGGGATGCCTATCATAGCTGGAATAGTGAAATGTTCCATAGACTGAAGAGCACCAGTGAAAATATTAGATGCAGCAATGAACACCATTGTAGGTAATAATATAGTTGTAAGTTTTACTGTCAACTCAAATTTTTCCCCTGTAAAAGCTGGCGCCACAAACTTTACCAGATAAGGCGCAAATAAAAAGCCTAAAATAGTTAAAATTATAGTCGCTAATAAGACTATCCCTAGCAAATTGTTTATAAAATCAAATGCCTTCCGTTTTCCATCTTTTTGAAAGTATTCCGTAAATATTGGTACAACAGTAGTAGCTATTGCTGCAGTCACCGCCGCAAAAAGTATCATAGGTATAACAGTTGCCATATTGTATACATCCATGGAAACAGAGGTACCAAATTGGAAAGCTAAAGTCATATCTCTCAAAAATCCAAATACTTTACTCAGTAGAGTTATTATCATTATGATGCCAGCTGCTTTTACAGTTTTTTTAGCTGTCGACATATATCCAACTCCTACCCCTCTTCAGTCATTATAAACATAAGCTCTGTAGTAGCTGCAATTTCATCTCCAACTTTTGCAATACCTTTAGCTTTAACAAGTCCCATCTTTATAGAATCTATCAAAACCTCTAAAACAAGTTGGTCACCAGGCCTTACCATTTTTTTGAAACGACATTTATCAATACCTGTAAAAAGCCCTAATTTGCCTCTGAATTCTTCTATATTCATAACAGCAATACCGGCTACTTGCGCCAATGCCTCAATAATAAGAACTCCTGGCATTATAGGGTTGTCTGGAAAATGCCCTTGAAAAAAAGGTTCATTAACCGTCACATTTTTTATTCCAACAGCTTTTTTCCCTTCTTCGATTTCTATTATTCTATCCACTAATAAAAAAGGGTATCGGTGTGGAAGAATTTTTTTTATGTCCTTGTTTTCCACCCTATGTTTCACCTCTTTTTAGCCAAATTATAAGAATAAACAAAGCAAATAGCTTATCATTGATTATATCACAAAAAAATGAAAAATAAAAAGGGCAAGCGCCCTTGTGCGTGTCAAAAGTTAGTAGGTAAAAATAATAGCTTTTATACTTTTTTAGAAAGTTGATTATACATTTGTTCCGCAAGTCCAAAAGAGCCATTTTGAGCTAACATCTCCGCATATTTATCATATAACATAGAGGTAAAAACATCATTTGCAAGACTATCTCCTGTCAAAGGGTCCTCTGGAATTGTCTTTCTCATCTCATTTAACATAATCCCTATAAAAACTGCCTCTAACTGCTGACACGCTTCTTTAAGTTTTTGCTGGTCTTTGTCTTTTATCGCCTGTTGTATTATTCTCTCAAAATCACTACTGTGCTTTTGTAAATAAATCTGTAATTTATTTATATTAATATTATCTACAGGATTTATTTCCATGTAAAGTCATTCCTTTCAATAAACTACCTTCTCAAATTATTTGCAATTCCAAGCATTTCATCAGCTGCTTGGATAGCTTTTGAATTTATCTCATAAGCTCTTTGTGCGGCAATCATGTCCACCATTTCCTTCACCACTTGGACATTTGAGGTCTCTAAAAATCCTTGCATAACTTTGCCCATTCTTCCTTCAAAGTCATCTCTTGTGCCAGGCTGTCCTGACGCTTCTGTTGGCTCATATAGATTATTACCAACACTTAAAAGCCCCTGCGGATTGACGAAATTGTATATTCCTAAAGTAGCTACTTCTCGAGTAGTTCCATTAGCATTCTTTACGCTTATTACTCCTAAAGGTGATACCGAAATATCTTTCTCAGTCCTGTCAAAAACTATAGGATTCCCTCTGTCATCTAATACAGGATAACCGTCAGCAGTCACTAACATCAAAGTGTTACCGTCCGCACTTAGTTTGAAACTTCCATCCCTTGTGTAATAAACTGTGCCATCAGGCCCCAGTACAGCAAAAAAGCCTTCTCCATCTAATGCCAAATCTAAAGGATTATCTGTCTGCTGGAGACTTCCTTCAGTAAAATCTTTTACAATTGCCGAAGGTCTCACACCTACTCCTACTTGCATATTGACAGGTCTGCCTTGTCCACCATATATGTTTTCTCTTTGCAAAGTTTGGTATATTAAATCTTTAAATTCTGCCCTATCTCTTTTAAAAGCTGTAGTATTCACATTTGCGAGGTTATTCGCAATAACATCCACATTGAGCTGTTGAGCCGTCATACCAGAAGCCGCAGACCACAATGCCCTCATCATAATTTTCTACCTCCTTATGGTTTGTTATACTTTCCCAACTTCATTGACAGCTTTTCCAAGAGTCTCATCAAAAGCAATTACAACTTTTTGATTCGATTCATAATTTCTCATCACGCTTATCATATTTACCATTTCCTTAACTGAATTGACGTTTGACTGCTCTAAAAAACCTTGTTTTATTCTCCCTGTTGCAGGAATAACCTGTACATTGGCACTGTTATCTATAAAAAACAAATTATTGCCCTCTTTTCTTAAACCATCATAATTATCAAAATCCACAATTCTAAGCCTGTCCACCAATTGACCATTATTTTTAATGTTACCCATCTCGTCCACTGAAATGTCTCCTTGTGATAACTCAATTGGGCCATTTTCTCCTTGCACAATATATCCTTCTTGTGTGACTAAATATCCATCGTTTGATAAAACAAAAGAACCATCTCTTGTATATCTTTGACCATTGGGGGTATCTATCACAAAAAAGCCATTTCCATCTATTGCAAAGTCTAACTTACCATTGGTTTGAGTAAAACTCCCTTCTTCAAAATTTGTATGAAAAGTGTCAATTAATATCCCGTAATCCATCTTTCCAATTTTCCCATCAGGCGGTACGTTATCGCCACCGTATCTTGTTACTTCAAAATTTGGAAAAGAAGAAGTAATTACTATATCCCTTTTATACCCTGTAGTATTGACATTTGCAAGGTTATTTGTTAAAACATCCATTATCTTTGTCTGAGTAACCATACCAGAAGAAGCAGCATAAAGCCCTCTCAACATAAAAATCACCTTCTTAATTTATTTGATTTTGTATACATCAATTATAGTCTCTGATTTTTCTAATAATTCAAGAGAATCCAATGCTTTTCCCGTACCTAAAGCGACACAACTTATAGGGTCATTTGAAAGATATACAGGTGTATTCATCCTTTCCCTTAAAAGTCTGTCCATTCCTTTAAGCAATGCTCCGCCCCCTGTAAGTACTATACCTTTGTCGCTTATGTCCGCTGCTAATTCAGGAGGAGTTCTTTCTAATACACCGTGTACAGCTGCAACAATTTCTTCAAGGGGCTCTTTTAATGCTTCACATATTTCACTGGAAGTCACTTCTACATTTTGTGGCAAACCGGATATTAAACTTCTTCCTTTTACTAGCATTTTCTCTTCTTTGCCATCAAAGTAGGCAGTACCTATATTTATTTTTATTTCTTCTGCCATTCTTTCTCCTATTATCATCTGATGTTTTTTTCTCATGTGTCTTATAATTGCTTCGTCAAAATTATCACCTGCTACTTTAATACTTTTAGACACCACTGAACCCCCTAAAGAAATTACAGCTATGTCAGTGGTGCCTCCCCCAATATCTACAATCATATTCCCACTTGGTTGTGATATGTCTAAGCCTGCTCCTATCGCTGCCGCAATAGGTTCCTCAATAAGATAAGCTTTTCGCGCTCCTGCGTGTATTGCTGCATCAATGACAGCTCTTTTTTCTACCTGTGTTATGCCACTTGGAATACAAATCATTATTTTGGGCCTTACTAAAGACCGTCCTTTGCAGGCTTTGTTTATAAAATACCGGAGCATCTTTTCTGTAACGTCATAGTCAGAAATTACTCCAGCCCGCAGAGGCTTTATAGCCAATATATTCCCTGGCGTCCTGCCTACCATCCTTTGGGCTTCTTCGCCAACTGCAAGAATTTTATTAGTATTTCTATCCATTGCTACAACTGATGGTTCTTTTAAAGCAATTCCTTCCCCTTTGATGTAGACAAGGACAGATGCCGTGCCAAGGTCAATTCCGATATCCTTAGAGAATGCAAACATCTAAACACACCTTTCTTATGTATTTCGACAAAAATGGCATCTATTTAAATTATCGACAATGATGCCGAAATTTTTAATTTATTATCAATTTATTAATTCGCTATAAATTTACAAAATCCTCTTTTATTTTCTTAAAATTTGTTGTTCATTTTTTGATATTTCATTTTAGTGGCCTTTCCGCCTCTTATATGCCTTTCTGCTTTATTTTTGCTTAGAATCTCTCTTACTTCTTTATATAATTCAAAATTTATATCGGGAAGTCTTTCTGTCACATCTTTGTGAACTGTGCTTTTGCTAACTCCAAAAACTTTCGCAGCTTCTCTCACTGTTGCTTTATGTTCAATTATGTATTTTGATATTTCCAGTGTTCTCTCTTCTATGTAATCTTTCAAAACCAAAACCCCCTTTGGATTTTCAAATCTCATTAATATGTATATGCCAAAACAAAGCTATTAGAATCTTTATAAATACAAAAAAAGACTTGAATACAGTAAGTATCCAAGTCTTTTTTACAGGTATTTTTATTCAAAATAGGCTATTGGGTCAACAGGCGTTCCATTTTCTAAAAGTTCAAAATGTAAGTGAGGACCTTCACTAACTTCAAACCTTGCCGATTCCCCTATTTTACCTATTTGCTGTCCTTTTACTACTTTTTCTTGTTGTTTTACCAAAATCTCATCCTCTAGATTTGCATACCGCGTTTCCCATTTTCCATTTTTTATAACAACAGTATTCCCTAATTTTGGATCTTTATATACTTTTGCCACAATTCCATCCATGGCTGCCAATACAGGTTCTCCTAGCTTTGAGCCAATATCTACACCTTTATGAGTTGTCCATTCTTGAAGGGTTTTTGAAAACACAAGCTTGTCTTTGGCAAATTCTAATATTATGTCTCCATTTACAGGCTTTAGTAAAACTAATCTTGCAGAAGATAAATCGTTATCTTTTTTTATAGTAGAGGTATTACTTGCCATAACAGTTGTTACTTTGCTGTTTTCTAAACTATCACTTTTACCTGAACTTTTAACTTCATCGTTTTCTGCCACGGGTTGAAAGTTTTCTTTCGTTTGTTGACTGATAACAGCTGTAGAATTATTTTGTTGTTCTTTTTCTTCTTGAGCTTGTGCTAGTTCTTTTTCATAACTCCAATCACTTTCAATAGCCGAATTAATTTCTTCCTGCTGTGCTTTTCTGAGTTCTTCTAATTTTTTTAAATTATTATTAGTGACATATATTGAGGTAGCAGCTATCACTACTATGGATAAAAATAATATTATGTAAAAACCCTTTCTATCAAAAAATCTTATTAACTTCTCCCTGTTTATTCTCACATTTTTCACCTCCAAATGGTATTTTAACCATTAGCCTAACTATTTATACAAAAAATACAGCACTTTATCAGTGCTGTATTTTCAATAAATCTTCAATTTTTACTATTTCTACTCCTGTATAATAATATTTCAATATTTCATCAAACTTTTTGCCTTGTTTTGCCAACGCATTTGCTCCATATTGACTCATTCCCACTCCGTGACCATAACCTATGACGGTTATTACAATGTTATTTCCTTGTGCTTCAAAGTTAAAATTTGTAGAATTTAAATCAAATATTTCCCTTATCTCTTCTCCACCAAAAGTCATATTACCTATTTTCAACGTTTTAATGTGCCCGGCTTGAGTCCTTTCAACATCTTTTATTTGATTTAAAATATCGCTATTATCTAATTTCAAAGAAGGTTTTTTTTGCTTTAATTTATTTATAAATTCCTCTTTTGACATTACAACAGTAGTTTTATATTTTGAGGCTACTTCTTCTCCCGGCGAAACAACACTTCTTAAATAGGGTATTTTACTCTGCCATACATCCTCGGAATTCTCTGTTTTTCCCCCACTTATAGCATGATAAGCCGGTACAATCAAAGCATCATTGTAAACTAATACAAGTTCTTCTGTATCTGCTACCGCTTGTGATATTTTTACATAATATTTGTCAAAATTTTCTCCCCATTTTTGCCTCAACTCCTCCTCCGATTGCCATGCTTGGCAATGTTCAGAATCGGTACACACATCAGCTCCTGGATGTAGCTGGCAACCCTTACCTCCTAAAACTATTTCTTTCGAGAGTACATAAGTTCTCGCTGTAACAGCTTGTGCCTTTAGTGCCTCTATTTCAAATTCCGCAGGCATTTCCGCTGCAACTACCCCTTTTACGTACTCCTCCAAATCAATTTTTTGAATTTTATTTTGATTTGTTATAAATACATTTACTGTATGATAATCTTTATTATTCAAATTATCTACTTTTACCAGATTCCCTCCATCAATGAGTTTGACCTCATTTTCAGGTGTGGAAGAAGTTCTGTGAGGATTAAAACCAAAAACTATTATAGAAGGCAAAATTATTAAACTAAAAAATATTAAAAAAACCCCGTAAATGGCATATTTCATTTTTCCCCTCCAAATCTTATATACTCAATAAAATATATGCGAATATGTATACCTTTATTCTATTATTCTATTTCATAAATAAGCAAGAGACTCCTTGTAGAGTTTCAGTAGGTAACTAAATAGAACTGCCATTTTGTACAGTTACACCCCACAGGACCAGTACTTACTGTAAGGAAACGTAGTAACTTGTATAGCCCACTGGTTTTCTTTAAGGCCAGCCAAACTGACACTTTGTACACTTCTTGTCACAACTTTGCTAAATTTTACTTTGTTTGTATCGTATTAGATCGCCCACGGTATATATTGTGACATTAATAAGTGTATAAAGTTGTATGGGTTATGGTAATACCTTGAGGAATAATTGTAACAAGCACAGAACCGCTTTGTGAAATAAATTTAAAAAAGACTAAACGTTAGTAAAAACAAAAAAATAGCTGCTTTAAAGCAGCCTACATTGGGTTGGGGGTGCAGAATATATTAAATTTTATGGGGAAAAGGGGAATCATTCTTACATTTTAAATTATATTATATACTTTTGCTACTTTAAATAGGACTTAAGTCTCATTTTTTGTTATTTTTATATTTTTTTATACATATATCGACTTACTTCTCATGGGAAATTACATACCCTATCATTTTGTCTCCATCTAAATAAGCATCAAATCGTCCTTCAAATATTTTGACAGCCGTGTCGATATATGTCCCTTTCTTAAACCATTCTTCATTGAAAATATTATCTTTATAACCATCAAATACTGGCATGTATAAAATATTGTCAATATCTAAATCAGCAAAAAAGTGAGTTCCATAAGAAAGTTCTGGCATAAAATCGCCATTTTTTATTCCAAGCTCTACAATCATAGCAGCATTAGATATTTCGTTGTATATAACAGGTACCCCCAAATATGGATTGGAAGACCCCCACCTTCCCGGACCTACAAGAATGTATTTGTCTCCTATACTTTTATTGAGTCTACCTATTATTCGCGCAATTTCATGTTTATCTTTATATTGGCTATAAACTTTATGATCTACGTATACTATATATCTTATGTTTTTCAAGATGCCATTTGTAAGCATCCTATCCCCTTTCAACAAGACACATTTTTTTTCAATATCTTTAGGAATGTGGACTTTTCTGAAACTCTCATAAGAACTTAATGGTCGTGTTTGAAGAAGATAAAACTCGTCTTTTTTTAAGTCATAAGCAAATTCAATGTCAACTGCCATTTCCATTTCTTTCTCAAGATATTTAAATAAATTAGAGATTATGCTGAAAAACCCTTTATGCCTCCTCGGAAAGTTTTCAAAGGTAAAAATATATTTATCAAAAACCTCATCGCTTCTATTAAGTATATTAATATCCAAAATAGCATTCTCTCTTTCAGAGTATGTCTGTGCAATATCACCTATTTTATCATGATACGTTAAAAATTGCGGCACTTCATTTATGTTATAGGTCTCCACTTCCCCTGTAATTAAATTTAGCACATCAAAAGCTTCCTGAGAATTTTTAGCTATTTCTTTTGGATTATTGCCTTCCGGTCTTAATCTCAGATTAGTAAGGGAAAAAATTCTCGCATATCCTCTACCAGTACACTTTGTACCCAAGCCAAAAACTAATCTCACAACTCCGTCCTCTATTTTAATTCTATCGGTCCACCGCCTATAATTTCGAGAAAATCCTACTCCAGAAACTTCTGGATAAAAATATACTCCTTTTTGGGAACCTATTAGTTGTTGCACAATTACCCCCATTAGATCCTTCTGGCCCGGTGCATGCTTTCTTCTGTAAGCAACAGCATCAGGCCTGTATACGCTTAAATAAATTTCTTTAATAGCTTTTTCTAGTTGCTTAACTCTTTCTCTATCTGAGCCTCTATTGGGAATAAACGTAGTATAATATTTGCCAGCAAAAGAATATTTTATATTGTCCTCTAATAAAGAGGAAGACCTTATAGCTAAAGGATAGTGCATCTTACTTAAAATTTCATACAATATCTTTTCATATTCTGGGGGAAATTTAGTCTCCCTAAATCTTATTTCTGCTTCATCATAAGGAGTATCTTCTGTTATATCATTTAAATCGTTGTAATCTAAAAACATTTGATAATAGTCAGTAGCTATAAAAAAGCTTTCAGGTATTTTTACACATTGCTTAAAAACGTCGCTATACTTTTCTACTACCTCTTCTGCAAAGCAAAGTCCTGAAGCTTTTCCTCCAATATGGCCTTTTCCAAAAATTCTATCTTCGTTTTTTTTACTTAAGCGAGGGTTGTAATTTTTATATGATAAAGTCTCAGACATTTTTCCACCGCCTATTGAGAACTTTACTCATATCAGCAAGGTATTTTATTCATAATCACTCCTATTGTTTCGCACATACTTAATGTTTTAACTTTATAAAAAATTATAGCACGAGATTATTTAGTAAACAACAAAAACCTCCCACAAATTCTCTTCGTAGGAGGTGGACATTACCATTAAACAACCTATTCTATATTTAAAGCATCAATAGGATCAACATATTCTAAACCTTGCGCATCTGCAACAGGTTTGTATGTTACCATTCCTTTGTAGACATTGAGTCCTTTCAGTAGCGCTTTATTTTCAAGTAAAGCTTTCTTATATCCTTTACTTGCTATCTCCAAGGCATAAGGCAAAGTTACATTAGTCAGTGCAAAAGTAGAAGTCCTTGAAACAACCCCAGGAATGTTGGGCACAGAGTAATGTACTACTCCATGTTTTATAAAGTACGGGTCTTTGTGAGAAGTCGTTCTATCACAGGTCTCTATACAACCTCCTTGGTCTATTGCAACATCTACTATTACTGCTCCCTTCTTCATCGTCTTTACCATTTCTTCTGTCACAAGTTTTGGCGCTTTTGCTCCAGGTATCAAAACTGCTCCTATTAACAAATCTGCTTTCTTCACACTCTGAGCAATATTAAAACTATTTGACATCAAAGTTGTAACTCGTCCTCCAAATATGTCATCAAGATATGCAAGTCTTACAGGATTTACATCCAATATTGTAACTCTTGCCCCCATCCCCACAGCTACTTTTGCTGCATTTGTACCTACCGTTCCTCCACCTATTATTACTACTTCTGCTGGCTCTACTCCTGGTACTCCCCCCATTACAATTCCTCTTCCTTCATTTAGGTTTGTAAGAAGATAAGCTCCTATTGTCACCGACATTCTTCCAGCTACTTCACTCATGGGAGTCAAAAGAGGAAGAGCTCCATTATCTAGTTGTACCGTCTCATAAGCAATTCCTATTACTTTTTTCTTTAATAAGGCTTCTGTTTGTTGCTTATCAGGAGCTAAATGAAGATATGTAAAAAGAACCTGCCCTTCTTTTAAATAATCGTATTCACTTGGTTGTGGTTCTTTTACCTTCATAATCATATCTGCTACATCATACACTTCTTTTGCAGTAGAAAGTATTTTAGCACCAGCTTTTACATATTCTTCATTTGCTATACCACTTCCTATTCCCGCATCTTTTTCAATGTATACTTCATTGCCATTTTTGACAAATGCCTCTACTCCCGCAGGAGTAATTGCCACACGGGACTCTGCAGTTTTTATCTCTTTTGGAACACCAATTTTCATACTCTATCACCCCTTTATCAATTTTTGCTAAACATTTTCAATATATTAATTCTACAAAGATATTAAAAATCCTTCAACAAAAAATAGAAACTATAAAAATTTTTAAGTAAACAACATACTTTCTTTAAATTTTCCCGCAAATTTAAAAAGGCGCACATGACGCCTTTATACTATATTCTATATATGATTGCACCAAGATTTTTTAACTTTTCTTCCATTTTTACATAGCCTCTGTCAATATGATAAATATCGTTTATTTCAGTCTTACCTTCTGCAATAAGTCCCGCCAATACTAAGGCTGCTCCCGCCCTTAAATCCGTTGCTTTAACTTCTGCCCCTGTTAAATGATCAACTCCTGTAACAACAGCACTTCTTCCTTCTATCTTTATATTTGCTCCCATACGCTTTAGCTCATCCACATGCATAAACCTATTTTCAAAAACTGTTTCTATTATAACGCTTGTCCCTTTTGCCACTGTCATCATAGCCATCATTTGAGCCTGCATATCTGTTGGAAAGCCTGGATAAGGAAGAGTTTTTATGTCCAATGCTTTATAATTTTTAGTTCCTTTTACTCGCAGTCCTTTAGGCTCTTCTATTATTTCAATCCCACATTCTGTTAATTTCGCAATTATAGGCCTTACATGATCCACTATGACATTTTCTATAAGAACATTTCCTCCAGTCATTGCAGCTGCTACCATAAAAGTTCCTGCTTCAATTCTATCCGGTATGACAGTATGCTCAGCTCCTTTTAGCTCTTTTACTCCTTCAATTCTTATTGTATCTGTACCAGCACCCTTGATTTTTGCACCCATCTTGTTGAGAAAATTGGCAAGATCAACAATTTCTGGCTCTTCGGCAGCATTTTCTATTATAGTAATTCCATCTGCAAAAACTGCCGCCATCATAATGTTTTCTGTGGCCCCAACACTTGGAAAATCCAAATAAATTTTTTTGCCTATTAACTTCTGAGCTCGTGCTTCTACATAGCCATGTCCTATAGTGATGTCTGCTCCCAATGTTTGAAATCCCTTCAAATGCAAATCTATTGGCCGAGAGCCAATAGCACAACCACCTGGCATGGAAATTTTAGCGTGTCCTAATCTTGCAAGTATAGGCCCCATCACCAAAAATGATGCTCTCATTTTTTTTACCAACTCATATGGGGCTTCTACATCTTTAATATCTATCTTTATTTTTAATCTTTCATTCTCAAACTCACATATAGCACCAAAATGTTTAATTAACTCGATCATAACATTGACATCTTTTAAAGTAGGTATGTCATCTAGCACTATTTCCCCTGATGATAATAAAGAAGCGGCAATTATAGGCAACACAGAATTTTTAGCACCACTTATTTTTACACTTCCTTTAAGTGGTGGGCTTTTTTCAACAATAAATTTCGTTCTTATCACCCTCTTTTAATACTCTATTGCTATAATAGGCGTTGCAACCCACAAATAAGTTTTATCATCAAAAGAACTATATCTTATTGCTACGTTTAAATTTATTTTTTCACTTCCTAATTTAATATATTCTTTTAATTTGCTTGAATAAGCAGAGACACTTATTATATTTTCCTCTTCCATTCCTTCTATTTTTTGTGCATCTAATTTGTCAAGCACTAATTTAACTATACTACTGTTTTTTTCTTTATTCAACTTCCCTTTAAAAGTTCCAACAAAGCATACTGTTACCTTAGGTTTTAGCTCTAACAATTTAAAAGAATTATTTATAAGGGACCTTTCTTTTAAAACATTGTCATAACCCTTAATGAGATATTCGTCTATTAACATATATGTTTCGCTTTGGGCACCATTTTTTAAACTTTGCACTGCTATGTTTATATGTCTCGTGTTTTCTGCATATTCTACTACTAGTTGTCTAAATTTGTTTTCTTCGATGCGAGATACCTTGATTTTTTGTTTGTCTAAATTCATGTTTTTTATTGTTACTTCGACATATTCATTTATTTTGTCAAAAGATGTAAAATCATCATTGACCTTTGACCATGCGTTTATATTTGCATATTCATATTTCGCACCTGTACTTAAAAAAGACCTCTTTACAAGTTCTACGTCATCATCAAAGGAAAGAAAAGCTTGTCTTTGAACCCCCAGCGAAAATAAAACCGCAAAAATCATTATTCCTATAATTATCCTTTTATCCATATGCCATACCTCCATATATACTTTTTTAAAAGAAAAGGCGGTAAAATATCAGCGAATCCACAAGGGGGAAAATGGATCCACCGATTTTTACCGCCCTTCTATTTTTAATTATTAACGGAAATAAAAAAATTTATTCATCAATCTCAAATATTTCATTATTGACATAATAGGAAAAACGGACATCTATTAGAAATAATTAGATAAAAAGAGAATAAGTCAGAAAAGGTCAGATATATGTAGATAAATTATCCTCGTGAACTTTTTTAGTCAAAAAAGGTCAAAAATCAAATTTGTTTTATAATCCTGTTAGAGTAAAATTATAAATGAAAGGAAAAATATCTCAAAAAGGAGGTGTAGTATATGTTTTGGGTAGCACTTATTGTAGTAGGACTCATATCTAGTCTTGTATTTCATCCTTTGTTTAACTACAAAGCAGGAGAATCTTATGGCGAAAAGTTAAATAAAATTTACGGAACATATTGGGCAGCACTAGTTGCGCATTTAATCGGTGCATGGGTTGGCGGTGCTTATCTTGGCAAATGGGGCTGGATAGTCGCTGATTACAATGTAATAGGCGGATTCATTGGAGCAATAGTAATTGGTTATCTTTGGTACCTAATCGCTAAAAGTCAAACAAAATCAGAAGCTAATAAATAAAAATTTATAAAAGCGGGGTCACTCCCCGCTTTTATATTCTTCTGGTCTTTTGTCAGTCAAGTTAAACGCATATTTTATCGCCTGAATTATTCTCAAAGAGGCTTTACCATCACCATAGGGATTTACAGCATTAGCCATTTTATCATATTCTTCCTTATTTTCAAGAAGCAATGTCCCTTCGTTGTACACAACCTGCTCTTCTGTACCGATCACTCTTACAGTACCCGCTTTAACAGCCTCCGGTCTTTCGGTGACATCTCTCAAAACAAGCACAGGTTTACCAAGAGAAGGTACTTCTTCCTGTAGCCCTCCCGAATCAGTCATCACCATATAACATTTTGCCATGAGATTGTGCATTTCATCTGTATCAAGGGGGTCTAAAAGAAGTACATTGGTGAGCTCTCCTAATATTCTAAATACCGTTTCTCTTACTACAGGGTTTTTATGCACAGGATATACTATATAAACATCCTCGTAATTTTGAGCAATATTTTTAAGAGCATTACATATATTTTCAAGGGGTTTACCCCAATTTTCCCTTCTATGGGCTGTAACAACAATGACTTTTTTATTATTGTAATCAATTTGGTTGAGCCGTTCATCCCTAAAAATATAATCTCTTTTTACAGTATATACCATTGCATCTATGACGGTATTACCCGTAACAAAAATACTTTCTTCATCTACTCCTTCTTTTAAAAGATTAGATTTTGCTGTAATTGTAGGAGCAAAGTGCAAGTCTGTCAATACTCCCGTAAGCCTTCTATTTATCTCTTCTGGATATGGAAACCATTTGTTAAAAGACCTCAGCCCTGCTTCTACATGTCCTACTTTAATTTTGTGGTAAAAAGATGCAAGTGCAGAAACAAAAGTTGTCGTAGTATCGCCGTGTACCAACACAAGATCAGGTTTTTCTCTATTAAAGACCTTTTCAAGCCCTATAAGAGCAGAAGTAGTAATTTCAGATAATGTTTGTTTTTCTTTCATGATGTTTAAATCGTAATCGGGAGTAATATTAAAAAGCCTCAGCACCTGATCAAGCATTTCACGGTGCTGGGCTGTAACGCATACTTTTGATTCAAAATCCTTTTCTCTTTCCAAAGCTTTAATAAGAGGTGCCATTTTAATAGCTTCAGGCCTTGTTCCAAAAACAGATACGATTTTTAATGTCATCATTTTACACTCCTTAATACGTGGTCAACGGACCTGAGTACCCTTTTTTTGCTTTTCTAAAAGCCCAAGTTTATCTGCACCCCACATTACAAACAAAATTGATAGTATAAAAATAATCAAACCTTTTGTTTCATTACTGGAGGATATCAATATAGCACTTATTCCCAGCAGCAAACTTACGCCGTACATTATAAGCACAACCTGTCTTTGTGTAAGGCCTTTTTCTAAAAGCCTGTGGTGCAAATGCCCTTTATCTGCTTCCATAATTGGTTTACCGTTTATCAGTCTCCTTACAATTGCAAACGTAGTATCAAATATAGGCACACCTAATGCAAGGATTGGGACTGCTATAGCAATTGCCGCTGCCGATTTTACTGCTCCCTGTATCGATATAGCCGCTAGTACAAATCCTAAAAACATAGCCCCTGTATCTCCCATAAAAATTTTTGCAGGATTAAAATTATAAGGCAAAAAGCCTAAAGCAGCACCCGCAATAGCGATTGAAATAACAGCAGTTGCAAATCTGCCATTTAAAAGGGAAACTATGAATAAAGAACCCGATGATATAACTGCTATTCCTGCTGCCAGTCCATCAAGGCCATCGATGAGATTCATAGTATTTGTAATCCCTACCACCCAAAAAAGCGTAAGAGGAATAGCCAACCAACTTTTTAGATATATCATTCCATCCCCAAAAGGATTAGAAAGCCAATCTATTCTCACACCACTTATTATTAGTACCATGGCTGCTACCAACTGTCCTAAAAGTTTAACTTTTGCACTAAGACTGTACTTGTCGTCAAACAATCCCAATGCTGCAATTATGGTTGCTCCTGTAACTATGCCAATGGTTTCATGGGTTTTTGGCAAAAAAAGCAATATACTTGTTATCGTTCCTAAAAATATAGCCACTCCGCCTAATCTAGGAACAGGTTTTGTATGTATTCGTCTTTCCTCATTAGGTATATCAATGGCTCCAATTACAAAAGCCAATTTCTTCGCCATTGGAGTAGCAATAAGTGACACCACAAATGCCATAACAAAAGATAAGAGGTATACCTTCATTTTTTAACACTCCTTTTAAGTTCACCATACCTTCCTTTGATTGACATCAATATTATTTTATCTCTCAATCTTTACTAAGTCAACATTTGCTTCCTTTAAAAGCCTAAAAGCCAATTCATCGGGATACTCTTCTTCATATACAATTCGCTTAACTCCCGCATTAATTAACATTTTAGCACACATAACACAAGGACTAGCATTTACGTAAAGTGTAGCCCCTTTAGTACTTACCCCATGCAGTGCTGCCTGTATAATCGCATTTTGCTCTGCATGTACACCTCTACAAAGTTCTGGCCTTTCCCCTGACGGTATCCCTAATTGATCTCTCAAACAACCTGTTTCTTCACAGTGGGCAAGTCCTGTAGGAGGACCATTATACCCTGTTGAAATTATGTGTTTATCAACTACTAAAATAGCTCCAACTTGCCTCCTAAGGCAAGTAGAGCGAGTTTTTACCACATCTACAATTTGCATAAAATATTCATCCCATGAAGGTCTCATCTGTCTACATTCCTTTCAATAAGGAAGTGGATTATTTAGTTCCAAACAATCTATCCCCCGCATCTCCCAAGCCTGGTACAATATAACCATGTTCATTTAAGCCTTGATCTATGCTGGCTACATAAATAGGAATCTCTGGATGTTCTTTGTGAACTGCCTCAATTCCTTCTGGAGCAGCTATTAAATTCACCAATTTTATATTTTGCGCGCCTCTTTCTTTGAGAAAGTGTATAGCAGCACAAGCTGATCCTCCTGTCGCAAGCATTGGATCTACTACAATAAGGTCTCTTTCTGCTATGTCGGGAGGCAGTTTGCAATAATATTCTACAGGTTTTAAAGTCTTAGGGTCCCTGTAAATCCCTATATGTCCCACTTTAGCAGCAGGTATGAGTTTTAACATACCGTCTACCATGCCAAGTCCTGCTCTTAATATAGGGATTATTCCTAATTTTTTTCCTGCAATCACTTTTGTTTTTGCCATTGCCACTGGAGTTTTTACCTCTATCTCTTCAAGAGGTAAATCTCTCGTGACTTCATATGCCATAAGCATTGCAATTTCTTCTACTAATTCTCTAAATTCTTTAGAGCCAGTATTTTCATCCCGTATTAGGCTTATTTTATGTTGTATAAGTGGATGGTCAATGACAAATACATTTTTATACATTTTTTACCTCCTGTAAATTTAAAGTTTCTTTCCTATTAAAAATCAATATCATTTGCTATACTTTTTCTCAATTTCCGCTATTTTGTCTATTCTTCTCTGATGGCGTCCTCCTTGAAAAGTTGCCTTTAACCATTCATCCACCATCATCACAGCAAGACCTGGTCCTGTAATGCGTCCTCCTAAGCACAAAATATTAGCATTATTGTGTTCCTTAGCGGCTTTTGCTGAAAAAACATCTTCCACATGAGCAGCTCTAATTCCTGGAACTTTATTTGCCGCTATGCACATACCAATGCCCGTCCCACAAACCAAAATTCCTTCACTGTACTCACCAGATGCAACAGCCTCTGCTACTTTGAGAGCATAATCTGTATAATCGACAGAATCTGTACTAACAGTGCCAAAATCTTTATAGGCTATCCCCTTTTCATCTAAATATTTTTTTATAGCTTCTTTAAGGTCGTAGCCACCATGGTCCGCACCTAATGCAATCACTTTTTTACCCTTCCTTTCTTCTGAAATTTTAGTTATAACCTTTGAAATTAAATCCTCTAACTCGCGTGCCGTTTGCCTATATACTTCTATCGGCATGCCATAAGGGTCTTCTACTTCACCCTCTAATCCTACATATTCCTTTAAGGTAAAAACTTTATAGGAATATTCTGGATATTGCACAAGTATGCTTTGTTTATGAGAATTCGACATAGTTAAAATTAAATTCGCCTCTTCTAAATCTTGACGTCTTAAATTTTTTGACCTATGTTTTGAAATATCTATATTGTAATCTCGTTTTAGCACTTCTATCGCTTGTTGTGAAGCAGGAAAACCTTCCGATGCAAAAACTCCTGCAGATTGTGCTTCAAAATCCTTACCTAAAGTTTTTGCTTTTGCATTAAAAAGCCCTTCCGCCATAGGACTTCTACAGGTATTCCCCGTACACACAAATAATACTTTCATATCAATTCTCCTTCAGCACTTATTTCTTTATAACCAGCAGCTTTTTCTAATCTGTTCATAATAGCAAGTCCAATATTGTTATATTCAAAACTTTCAGCAAAAATTACATCTACTCCCTTTTTGTCAAATTGTCGTAAAACTGCAAAAAGATTCTTCGCTATCGTCTCTGGTCTCTTTCTATCTCCTACGACAATAATTTCTCCTTTTTTATATTGTGTCGAAGTTTGTACCGTTGCCATTATACCAACTTTTTTACCATATTTCAATTGTTCTTCTGTCAATTCTTGAATTTTTTTTACAACTTTCTCAAGGTCTCCTTTTACTATATAAACCTCCGCGTTAGGCGAGTAATGTTTGTACTTCATTCCTGGAGATTTAGGCTTTAAATTCCCCTTTGGTTTTTTTAAAAGTGAAGGATCCACTTCAACATTTCCTATCACTTCTTTAAGCATCTCCAAAGTAACCGCTCCCGGTCTTAAAACAACTGGCATCTTTTCTGTTAAATCCAAAACAGTAGATTCTACGCCAAAATCGCATTTTCCCCCGTCTATTATTATATCTACTTTTCCATCCAAATCTTCGACAACGTGGGAAGCGTCGGTAGGACTAGGCTTGCCCGAAACATTAGCGCTAGGAGCAGATATAGGAACTTTTGCCCTTTTGATTAAAAGATGAGCAATTGTGTCTGACGGCATCCTTATAGCTACAGTATCCATTCCAGCCGTATTAACATAAGGCACTTTTTGCGATTTTTTAAAAATAAGTGTTAAAGGGCCTGGCCAAAATTTCTCCATGAGAATTTTAGCTTTTTGAGGTATGTCTTCCACAAGGTCATAAATCTGCTCTAATTCTGCAATATGAACAATAAGAGGGTTATCTTGAGGTCTTCCCTTTACCATAAATATTTTCTTTACAGCCTCTTCATCAAAAGAATTAGCCCCAATTCCATAAACTGTCTCTGTTGGAAAAGCCACAAGACCTCCTTCCCTTATCACTTTTGCTGCAAGATCAATAAGCTCAATTTCTGGATTATTTCTATCAACGCGTATTATTTTTGTCATTTAAGGCACTCCCTGCATAAACAAAATTTACAAATACTTTGTTATTATTATACCACCTATAAAGCCTAATATCATCCCCAAAACCGAAATTTTCCCTTTGTAAACATTTCTGGCCTCAGGAATTACATCACCACAAGTCACATACAACATAGCTCCTCCTGCTATACTTAGATTTAAACCAATAAAATAAGGGGATATGCCACCTGTTACAATTCCGATTAAAGCACCTATTCCTGTAGGAATCCCAGCCAATATGGTGTATATTACATTTTTGTAAGGAGGTATTCCACCAGCAGAAAATGGCGTTGCCATTGCTAAACCTTCAGGAAAATCGTGCAAAGCAATAACCAATGCGATGTCAACACCTAATGACTGAGACACCATAAAGCCAGAACCTACAGCAAGTCCCTCAGGAAAATTATGTAAAGCAATTGCAATTGCTAATAGTACTCCTTCTTTTATGAAACTTCCGGCAATGTCCATATTCTCTATTATCATGTCAAAAAAAGAAATCAAAATAGCTCCTACTAATATCCCAATTGTCCCCAATGGAATACTTGCTATATCAAAAGCATGAGGCAAAAGGTCAAAAGCAACAATAGAAAGCATTAAACCTGCAGCAGTACCCATAATGCCACTAAAAAATCTATTAGAAGGGTTTTTTAAAAAATATGTCACAGCTCCCCCCATTCCCGTACCAATTATTCCAACCAAAGAGCCTATTATCATCCCATTGAACGCGTACATAAAAACATCTCCTCAATTTTTAAATCTATTTCAAATGTATTAAACCATTATTGAACTTATGCTTATCACAAAAAAATTCGCCCGAAGGTAGGAGGACCATCGAGCGAACAAAGCGTCCTCTATAGAGGACAGCTGGGGGGCAATGTTAATTGTACGCATTTTGTCATATATTGCTATTTATTAGTTTAACTTGATAAAGCGTTCTTAATAATTATAATTTATAACGATTATTTAGTCAAGTACAAAAATTTTAATTATACCTTTATTTTTTGATAATATAAATTCATATTTTTTTAAGAAATATAAAAAGAACAGGTTTTCCTGTTCCTTTAATTTAGATTCACATTCTTGAGTTTTTCTGCCTGGTCATTTAAAATTAAAGCATCTATAATTTCGTCCAAATCCCCATCAAGAACTTCTTGTAATCTATATAAAGTCAAACCTATTCTGTGGTCAGTAACTCTGCCTTGAGGAAAATTATAAGTCCTTATCCTCTCGCTCCTTTCTCCCGTACCTACTTGAGACTTCCGCGCCTCAGCAATTTCTTTTTGTTGCTCTTGTAGAGCCATTTCATAAAGCTTTGCTCGCAAAATTTTAAGAGCTCTTTCTCTATTTTGAAGTTGTGACCTTTCATCCTGGCAAGTTACCACAATTCCTGTCGGAATATGTGTAACTCTAACTGCAGAATCTGTTGTATTTACACTCTGTCCTCCATGGCCACCAGATCTGAATACATCTATCCTTATATCATTTGGATTTATCTCTACATCAACTTCCTCAACCTCAGGCAAAACTGCCACTGTAGCAGTAGAAGTGTGAATTCTTCCTCCTGCTTCAGTGGTTGGAACCCTTTGAACCCTGTGAACACCACTTTCGTACTTCAACCTGCTGTATGCTCCTTTGCCAGAAATATTCAAAATTACTTCCTTAAATCCTCCAATATCTGTTTCATTTGAGCTCATTATTTCCACTTTCCACCCTTTTTTCTCCGCATACATGGAATACATCCTAAAAAGGTCATGGGCAAAAAGAGCTGCCTCTTCTCCTCCTGCTCCTGCCCTAATCTCCATTATGACGTTTTTCTCATCATTTGGATCTTTTGGTATTAATAGAATTTTTATCTCCTCTAATAATTCTTCTTTTTTTTCTTCTAAATGAGAAAGCTCTTCCTCCGCCATTTCCCTAAGTTCTTTTTCATCAGAAGATAATAATTCTTTTGTAGAATTTATATCTTCGACAACTTTTTTGTATTCCCTATATTTTAACACAATCTCCTCAATAGCCGCATGCTCTTTCACATATTTTCTCCACTCGCCTACATTTGAAATAATATTAGGATCACTTATCTTCTGACTTAATTCTACATATCTATCTTCTATTGCTTGTAATTTATCAATCATCATCTCACCTCAAAGATTGATTATACCACATATTATCTTTTGTGAAAACTATAGCTTATGCTCCGCTATTATCACCCTATCAATACCCGCTAAATCTTTAATTATTTCAACATCTTTAAATCCACTTTCTTCTAAAAGAGTAGTTACTTCCTCTTTCTGACTATATCCTATCTCAAAACCAATTTTTCCACCCGATTTTATATAAAAAGGAGCTTCTCTTATAATCTTTTTGTAGAAAAAAAGTCCGTCTTCTCCTCCATCTAACGCCACAATAGGTTCTTTTTTTACTTCTTCCTGCAATAGCTCAATTTCTCTTTTTTTAATATAGGGAGGATTTGACACAATAAAGTCAAATTTTAAATTTGGCGGAAGATTACAAAAAAGGTCACTTTCTATAAAGAATATTCTATCTAAAACCCCTTGCTTTTTTGCATTATGCTTTGCAATTTCAATAGCTTTTTTACTGATATCAACCGCATACACAGTACAATCCGGAAAATATTTAGCTATGCTTACAGCTATGGCACCACTTCCCGTGCCAATATCTAAAACTACATCTCCCCTTTTTAACCTTTTTAATGCTTCTTCTACAAGAATTTCTGTTTCTGGTCGGGGTATTAACACATTTTCATCCACAAAAAATTCTAACCCCATAAAATATTGTTTTTTTACAATATATTGATAAGGTATATGAGATTTTCTCATATTTACAAATTCTAAAAAGCGTTCCAATTGTTCCTTAGATATTTCCTCTTCTCTTCTAAGAAAAAGAGCAGTTCTATTAATTTTAAAACAGTGGGCTAAAAGCAATTCAGCTTCAAGCCTAGGATTATCGCATACCCCTTTTAACTCTTTTGCCCCACAATTTATTGCCTCATATACTTTCAAATTCTTGTCCTCCCTCATCTTCTAAAACACTTTTAAGCGATGCAATAGCAACTTCTAATTGGCTGTCATCTGGCTCTCTTGTAGTAAGCTTTTGTAACAGCAAGCCAGGATAAATAAAAACCCTTATTATTTTATTGTCACTTCGCCCTGCTAATTTTATTATTTCATAAGATATACCAGCAACTACAGGAAGCAAAAGAATTCTACTAAGTATCCTTATATAAAGAGTAGGCCATTCTAAAAAAGAAAAAACTATTATAGAGACTATCATGACTATGAAGAGGAAATTTGTCCCACAACGTGGGTGTAAAGTAGTATATTTGCGGGCATTTTCCACTGTCAATTCCTCCTCATGCTCAAGGCAATGAATAGCTTTATGCTCTGCCCCATGATACTCGAATATTCTTTTTATATCTTTCATCTGTGATATTAATACAAGATACAAAATAAAAATAGCAACTCTTAACAATCCTTCGACAAAATTTATAACTACAGTATTTTTTGTAAACAATTTGATATAATCGGCTACATATGTCGGCCCAATAAAAAATATGATAATTGATAAAATTAAAGATATAACGACAGAAAAATACATCAAAATATCCTCTAACTTATCTCCAAAAACTTTTTGTAAAAATAAGTCAAATTTTGAAATATTTTCTTCATCTTTTTCTTCAAAAAGTTCTGCAGAATAAGTAAGGCTTTTAACACCTACAATAAGAGAATCAAAAAGAGCAAAAGTACCTCTTATAAAAGGCAATGAAAAAAATTTATTCCTTTTAGTCAAAGGTTTTACATACTCTTTCTTTATAATTATTTCATCTCCTTTTCTTACAGCTGTCGCTACGCTGTTGTGTCCTCTCATCATAACTCCTTCAATTACTGCTTGACCACCTATATCAGTTTTCTTCATCTTCACACCTCTTTTCTAGGTACGGGGAACTTCATGGCATTTTCGACACCTTGCCTCATATGTTTCGTACGCCCCTACTAAAATGATTGGGTCATCATACCTTGCAGGTTTTCCATTGATAAGCCTTTGAGTGCGAGTAGCAGGATTGCCACATTTCACACATATAGCTGTCAACTTATCCACGGACTCCGCAATTGCCATTACATCAGGAGTAGGGCCAAAAGGTTCTCCCCTAAAATCCATATCCAACCCAGCACAAATGACTCTTTTACCTAAATCTGCAATTTCCCTTACAACATCCACAAGTAAATGATCAAAAAACTGAATTTCATCAATTGCGATAACATCTGTGTCTTCTTCTAAATGCTCAATTATTTCAGATGCCTTTACTACACTAATAGCATTTATATTAGTGCCATTGTGGGATACCACTTTGTCAATAGAATATCTATTATCAATGGCCGGTTTAAAGACTTGTACTTTTTGTTTGGCAATTTGTGCCCTTTTAATCCTTCTTATTAGTTCTTCACTTTTACCGCTAAACATAGGACCAACTATAACTTCTATAAAGCCATGATCTAATGAACCGTATATCATAAAAACCACCTTTCTTAATGTCAAATTAAAAACAAAAGGTTAGAGCCTTCTCCACTCTAACCCCCAGATTATTTTTCTTCTAAATTAAATCTCTTCCTAAATCTTTCAACTCTTCCACCAGTATCCACAATCTTCTGCTGGCCTGTAAAGAAAGGATGGCATTTGGAACATATTTCCACTCTAATTTCTTTCTTTGTAGAGCCTGTTATAAAAGTATTTCCACATGCACACCTTACAACCGCATCATGATAATAGGTAGGATGTATATTCGGTTTCACAGCTTTCACCTCTTTCGCCCAAAACTCATACGGAGAAATTATAACACAAGTTATGCACAATATCAAGATTTATATAATTGTGCTCTTATCATATTTATAAATTCTGCATTAGATTTAGTTCGTATTAATTTTTCAATTAACATCTCTGTAACCTCTGTAGCAGGTAAATTCGACATAGCTTTTCTTAATATCCACATGGCCTCCAATTCTTCTTTAGTAAGCAGCAATTCTTCCTTTCTTGTACCCGATTTGTATATATCAATAGCAGGGAATATTCTTCTTTCCTGTAATTTTCTGTCAAGATGAAGTTCCATATTACCTGTTCCTTTAAATTCTTCAAATATAACATCATCCATACGACTTCCCGTTTCAATCAAAGCAGTAGCAAGGATAGTTAAACTCCCACCTTCTTCTATATTCCTGGCTGCTCCGAAAAATCTTTTCGGAGGATGTAATGCAGAAGGGTCAATACCACCAGAAAGAGTTCTTCCTGAAGGAGGTGTAACAAGATTATAAGCTCTCGCCAACCTAGTAATACTATCTAAAAGAATCACCACATCCTTTTTATACTCTACAAGTCTTTTAGCATGTTCTAATACCATTTCAGCCACTTTGATATGATGTTCTGGCGGTTCATCAAAAGTAGAATACACTACTTCTCCTTTTATAGAGCGTTTCATGTCAGTCACTTCTTCAGGTCGTTCATCAATTAAAAGCACTATGAGAATAACTTCTGGATGGTTATGTGAAATGCTATTGGCAATTTGCTTAAGTAAAGTTGTTTTTCCTGCTTTTGGCGGTGCAACAATCATACCTCTTTGCCCTTTACCTATAGGAGCAATAATATCTACCAATCTCATAGAAAATTCTGTAGGGGATGTTTCTAATCTCAGTTTTTCATTAGGAAAAATAGGAGTCAATTCATCAAAAGGAATCCTTTTCTTGGCATTTTCGGGATCTTCACCATTTATAGATTCCACATAAAGAATCGCAGAATACTTTTCCCCTTCTCGAGGAATCCTTGTGATCCCTCGTACTTTGTCGCCAACTTTTAAGCCAAAGCGTCTTATTTGGGATTGAGAAATATATATATCTTTAGGTCCCTGAACAAAGTTTTCAACTCTTAAAAATCCGTAACCATCTGGCAAAATATCAAGAATGCCTTCTGCCACTACATCACCTTGCGTCTGTATAAGTTCTTTTAAAGGGTCAGAAAGTTCTTTAACAATTGGCAAAATATCTTTTGCAGAAATTGTTTGAGCTTGTAAGCTATTTGCGGCATTTTCAGCACTAATAGATTTTACATGGCCATTTCTCGATACATTAGAATCGTAATTTAAAGTGCCATCTGTATTTTTCTCTGCTGCACTTTCGTGTGACTTTTGAGTTTGCCTTTCATTTAAACCTTCTTCTTTTTTGTTATCCTTTTGAATTAAATTTTTTTCATTTGCTTGATTAGCTTTTTCTAAAATTTTTTCTTTTAGCTCTTGTTTTCTGTATTTCGTAATACTTTTAATACCTAACTCCTTTGCTATCTCTCTTAGTTCCATCAAACTTAAATTTTCCAAAGTATTAATATCAAAATCCAAAAGTACACCTCCCAAAATAATAATTTTAACAAATCAAGTCTTCACTACCTCATTTTAAAAAAGTGCAACAGGGAAGTTACTTAGAAGATAAAAATGTGGCTTTAAGCAAACATACTTTTCGCAAAAGATACTTATTATTAAAAACACAAAAAGAAAATGCTAAAAGAAATGAATACGTATAATCTTATTCTATTTTATTTATATTTTTTTGGAATGTCAAGTAGTTATTTTCAGTTCCAAATTTATAATTGACAATTTGTAGAAAATTTATACATAAAAAACAAAAAGCAGGTGAAAGCCTGCTTTAGATTATGCTTTTCCTGCTGCGCCAAACAAAATCATTTTTTGCTTAATTACTTCTTTCATCGCATCTTTGCAAGGACCTAAAATTTTTCTGGGGTCATACACTTCACTATCTTTTTCTATAAGTTCTCTCAATCTTCTTGCAAATGCTTGTCTTATATCAGTATCTATATTTATCTTATTTATGCCCAGACTCACTGCTTTTTTTATAGCCTCTTCAGGAACTCCTGAAGCCCCGTGTAAAACTAAAGGAATATTAAGCATTTCTTTTATCTTTTTAAGTCTGTCAAAATCAAGCTTAGGTTCTCCTTTGTAAGGCCCATGAGCTGTCCCGATAGCTATAGCTAAATAATCTATTCCCGTTTCTTTTGCAAATTTTAAAGCTTCTTCTGGGTCTGTCATAGCCGCTTCTCTTTCATCTACTGTTATGTTATCCTCTGTACCACCAATTTTCCCGATTTCAGCTTCAACAGAAACCCCCATTCCGTGAGCAATTTCTACTACAGTTTTCGTCACTTTTATATTTTCTTCGAGGGGCAATTTTGAGGCATCCATCATTACAGAAGTCCAACCATTTCTTAAGCATTTCATGACCGTATTGAAATCTGTACCGTGGTCAAGGTGAAGAGCAACTGGAACTGAAGCTTTTTCAGCCATTGTTCTAACAATAGACGAAATCGTCTCAATACCAGCATATTTAAGCCCACCTTCACTGACTTGTATTATAACTGGTGATTTAGTCTCTTCTGCTGCTTCCACAATAGCTTGAGTAATTTCTAAATTACTGGTGTTAAAAGCTCCAACTGCATATCCTTCTTTATGGGCTTTTTTTAATATCTCTATACCTGTTACTAACATTAGCAACAACTCCTTTACTACAACTGATTTTAAAATGCTGCCCAAATATTATATAACATTACTTTTTCATTATAGCATTTGTTTAAAGCTAGCACAAGAAAAATATAAAAAGGTACAAACGTACCTTTTACAAACATTATACAATCATTTCCTGCTTTAAGTTCTCATAAACTAAATTCCTTAGTGCTATTATGTCAAAAGGTTTAGATATAAAAGGAAATTCCGTAAAAGGTTCTTGTGGCTCATCAGCTGACATTATAATACCTTTCATGTTTGGATAGATACTCTTAACTTTTTTAATAATTTTTAACATATCCTTTGCCATGTGTAAATCAAATAGTCCTATATCGGGTCTAAATTTCTCTATCTCTCTGTCAAAAAGGCTAATATCACTATAGGACCTTACTTCATGTCCATCCATTGTGAAAATTTCTTCTATTAAACTACAGATTCCCTTATTATCGTCTAAAACTAAAATCCTACTCATTTTATTGCCACCTTTTACACCTATAAATGTTTGTTTTAACACACAATAAATAATATTCTACAAAAAAATAAATATTCCTCTCTTAAAATCAAAATTTTATTAAAAAATTTACGAATTGGCAATTTCTATTGCTTTATCTATAATTTTGTCATCAATCTCTATTCTAATAAATCTAAATTTTCTTTAGTTCTCATTCAATGTTATTAATTTATATTCTCCTCTAATAGCTGATAGTCTTTATTTCTGCTTACATTTTCTTTTTACAAAAGCAAAATAATTGTAGAAAAATAAAAAAGAGCCTAGTTATAGGCTCTAAATTATTGCGCTTTCTCGTTGACCTGCTTTAGACTGGAAAATATGGAGCCTGTAGGACATTTTTCGGCACAAATCCCACAATTGGTACATTTTTCATAATTTATCTTTGCTAAATAATTTTCAAAAGTGATTGCTTTTTCGGGGCAACTTCTAACACATATTTGACATCCAATACATCCAACGCTACAATAGCCTCTAACTACCTTACCCGGATCATTACTCTTACATTTTATTATCACTTCTTGGTTATAGGGGACAAGCTCAATTATTCCTTTTGGGCAAACCTCTATACATGCTTTGCAAGCTACGCATTTTTCTTTATCTATAACAGCAACTCCATTAATGATTTGAATTGCACCATAATCACAAACATCTACGCAGGTACCACAACCCAAACAACCGTATGGGCAGGATTTGCATCCTCCAGCCAATATATTCTGGGCTCTACAGTCCCTTATACCATTATATAGATATTTATCTTTTGCTTTACTACGATCTCCTTGGCATAATACAGTGGCTACTTTTCTTTCCACTTCTACATCGTCGACTCCCATTATCTCCGCAATTTTTTTTGCTACAGAATTTCCCCCAACACTACAAGCATTTACTGGAGCTTTCCCCTCTACAATTGCATTAGCATAGGCATCGCAGCCCGGATATCCGCAAGCTCCGCAGTTTGCACCTGGTAAAACTTCTCTTATCTTTTTTACTTTTGGATTTGTTTCCAAAGCAAAAATTTTAGATGCTAAAGAAAGACTTGACCCAAATAAAAATCCTAATCCACCTAATACTACTATTGCATACAATATACCACTCATTTTATTACCTCCTAAACAAGCCCATTAAATCCCAAAAATGCTATGGATATAAGGCCCGCAGTTATTAATGCGATTGGCACGCCCTCCAAAACCTTTGGAACATCTATTATTTCAAGCTTCTCTCTTATTCCGGCCATAAGCAACAATGCTATAGCAAAACCAATAGATGCTCCTAAGGCATTAAAAATCGTTTCAATCAATGTATAGCCTTCTTGAATATTTAATAGGGCAACTCCTAGTACTATACAGTTAGTGGTTATCAATGGAAGATATATACCTAATGCACCATAGAGATTAGGACTAGTTTTTTTAAGAAATATTTCAACAAATTGTACTAAAGAAGCTATTACAAGTATAAAAACGATAGTTTGCAAATATTCTAAATTTAGTGGAACTAATATCGCGTGATGTATTATATAAGTTATAACTGATGACAGCGTAATTACAAAAGTTACAGCCATACCCATGCCAGTAGCTGTTTCTGTTTTATTAGATACACCTAAGAAGGGACATATCCCTAAAAAACGGGCAAAAACATAATTGTTTACAAATATTGTATTAATCAATATTATAAATATATTCATCTAAAACTTCCTCCTTTGTCCCAGTCTCAGACACTTCTTTTCTCCTTCTAGCATGATTAAAAAGCCCAATCAATATCCCAAGTACAATAAACGCTCCTGGTGGCATTATAAAAATTAGTGCTGGTTCAAAACTTGCCCCAAATAGCTGTATTCCAAACAAACTACCAGATCCTAATATCTCTCTTATGCTTCCCAATATTAATACTGCTAAAGTGTATCCTGCTCCCATGCCTAAACCATCGATTACGGAAGTCAATAAATTATTTTTAGAAGCAAAAGCTTCCGCTCTTCCTAAAATTATGCAGTTAACAACTATTAAAGGAATAAAAATTCCCAATGCATTGTAAAGAGCAGGAGTATAAGCTTTCATAAACATTTCCACTACAGTAACAAAAGTCGCAATAACTACAATAAAAGCTGGAATACGAATTTTATCTGGTATAACTTTTCTTAATAAAGAAACAACTGAATTTGAACCAACTAATACAGCTGTTACAGCTAATCCCATAGCCAAGCCATTAATTGCTGAAGTAGTTACAGCTAAAACTGAACACATACCTAGTGCTTGGACATATATAGGATTTTCCTTAACCAAGCCATTACTAAAGATTTTGGATAATTTCATTCTTAATCCCTCCACGATTTAACTAATTAGCCAATTTTGAATTATATATTTCCCGCACCATATTTACACCATTGACTATTGCATTACTCGTTATAGTTGCACCAGTAAGGGCTTGTATTTCATTATCAGCTTTAGGAGGATGCTTAACAACAACTAATTTGTCAGCTACAGATTTGCCTTTAAAGGCATCGGTGAAGAAGCTCTTAGTTGCATTTGCTCCAAGCCCTGGAGTTTCTTTGTGATTTAAGATTTTGATGCCCGTAATATATCCTTTTTTAGAGATACCAACCATAAATTGAATTTCTCCACCATAACCATTAGAAGTAATTTTAAATACATATCCAACAAGAGACGAATTTCCGTCATAACCTTCACTAACTTCTAACACATTTTGATTAGAACCAGCAATCTCCTTTAATCGCTTTTCATCTAAGGTAACAAAACTTTCCGCTTCTTGCAATACCTCTTGTTTTGCTGCATTATTGGCAATTTTCTCTATTTCTGCTATCTTTTTTGAAGTAATTGCATTTGAAACTCCTAATATTACTCCAGCAGCAGCAGTTATTAAAAGTAAAATTAAACCTATTTTTGCTATCTCCTTCATCTATTTCACCTTCCCAAATACTCTAGGTTTAGTAAATTTCTCAATTAATGGAGTTGCAACGTTCATTAGTAGTATTGAATAAGACACCCCTTCTGGATAAGCTCCTTTAATTCTAATTATTGCTGTTAATACACCTGCCCCAACTGCAAATATAATTCTACCTAAGGGAGTTACTGGCGAGGAAGAATAATCTGTAGCCATATAAAAAGCACCAAGTATTAATCCACCGCCTAATATATGATATGGTAATAATTTAGGTTCAACTCCTAATAACAGTAACATGATAAAGGTTGTTCCTATATAAAATACTGGTATTTTCCAATCTATAACTTTCCTTATTATCAAATATGCAGCACCTATTAACAATAACAAAGCAGAAGTTTCTCCAATAACTCCTGGAATATTACCTATAAACATATCCCTCAATGTTGGAAGTTCAGCACCTGTACCATATTTCATTATGGATAATGGTGTGGCTGATGTGACTACGTCTGGTCTAGTGCCAGTATAGTTTGTCATATGAACTGGCCATGAAGTCATCAACATTGCTCTCGCTGCTAACGCTGGATTCATAAAATTCGCACCTAAACCACCAAAAAGTTGTTTTACAACTATGATGGCAAAAGCAGAACCTATTACTGGTAGCCACCAAGGAGCACTCGCCGGTAAATTAAACGCGATTAATATACCAGTTATTGCAGCAGAAAAATCTGTTATAGTAATAGGTCTTTTAAATAATTTTTGAATTAATGCTTCGGATAAGACAGATGAAACTACTGAAATTAATATTAATTTTAAAGCATTCAAACCAAATAAATATACACTTCCTATAATAGCCGGTGTAAGAGCTATTACCACATCTAACATTATCCTCTTTACCGATTCATTAGATCTTATATGAGGAGATGAAGAAACTATCAATTTATCTTGTAAAACGACTTCTTCTACTTTAGCTAGCATTTCAATCCTCCTACCTATTTAAGATTTCTTTTTCTAGCAATTATCTCTCTTTTTGCTAGTCTTATAGATTCTGCCAAAGGTCTTTTAGCAGGACATATATAAGAACATGATCCACATTCAACACAATCAAGTGCATTGTATTCTTCTGCCTTTTCAAAATTTTTCTTGAGAGAATAGCTACTTATATACAATGGTAGTAAGTTTACAGGACATACCTCAACACATTTACCACATTTAATACATGGTAGTACTTGCTGTGGTCTTGCCTCCTCTTTTGTCAATATCAATATTCCACCAGTCCCCTTTATAATCGGTACATCTAGAGAATGTTGAGCTATTCCCATCATAGGTCCGCCACTGATAATCTTGCCTGGAGATCCTTCAGTAAACCCTCCACATTGTTCTATCAAATCTTTAAGAGGCGTTCCTATTTTAACAAGAAGATTTTTTGGTTCTTTAATTCCACGGCCTGTAATCGTAGTCACTCTTTCATATAAAGGTTTCCCTTCTAATATCGCATCAGCTACTGCTTTAGTAGTAGCGGCATTGACTACTATAACTCCTACGTCCATTGGCAATCCGCCAGACGGGACAATTCGCCTTAATATAGCATTAATTAATCTTTTCTCATCCCCTTGAGGATATTTCACCTTTAAAGTTGCTATTCGAATGTTTTTCTCATTTTTACTTGCCTCTCTTAAAGCCAATATGGCATCGGGTTTATTTTTCTCTACTCCAATGATTCCTCTTTCTACTCCTACTGCTTTCATAATTGCTTTTAAACCAAATACTATTTTTTCAGGATATTCAACCATTAATCTATGGTCAGTTGTTAAATAAGGTTCACACTCTGCCCCATTTACAAGAATAGTATCGATTTTTTTGTCAGAAGGAGGTGATAATTTGACATGAGTTGGGAATCCAGCTCCTCCCATTCCTGTAATACCAGCCTCTCTAATTATCTCAATAATTTCTTTAGGAGATAAATCTTCCAGGCTTCCTTTTGGTTTTACAGACTCGTCTAGCTCATTCTTTCCATCTGATTCTATAATTACACATTTAACCCTTTGACCAGTAGGTATAAACATAGTCGTAATGTCTTTAACTATGCCCGAGACAGATGAATGTACCGGAGCAGATACAAATGCATCAGATTGCCCAATCTTTTGACCTACTTTTACAGTATCTCCTACTTTCACTAAAGGTTCACAAGGTGCTCCCGCATGTTGATGCAATGGAATATAAACTACTTCGGGTTCCCTTGCTCTTTCTATAGGAAGGCCTTCAGTTAAATCCTTATGATGTGGTACGGTTACCCCACCCTTAAATGTGAGATTTTCTAACTTCATTCTTTTCTTCACCTCTTTTTATTATTCTCTTGTAAAGTCCTTCCCAGCTTATTTATCTTTCTTCTAACACCTCCATCAATCCCTTATCCATTTAAGCCTGCATTTTTACACAATTATATATACTTAAATTTTTAAGTATTTTATTGGCCCTAAAGAATATTTTATAATATTTTATTTCACATAACAAGAAAATTTAAATTTTACAAAACCAGAAGCAGGCACTAAGTCAAGGATGACGAATGTGCCCGAAACCCCGCTTGAGCCCGAGGGCGAGTGCTAGTTTAGTCTGCGATATCGCCGGAGCAAACGATGCAAAATGCCAACAATGATAATATTTTGTTAACAAACTGAAATAAACTATATGGAGAAAATTCTTTACAAAAAAATAGCTTGGTTATTCTGTTGCTCTAATAAATATTACCAATTATATCGCAAAGCTTCTAAAAGCTAAATGTATAATTTTTGCAGAAGTTAGAATGACCTATGAGCTCCCTCAATTTCTCACCTGACATAGTTTCTTCTTTTCTTAAAATATTTGCAATTTTTTCTAAATACTCAAGTTTTTCCTCCAACATTTTTTGAACCTTTTTTTCCTGCTCTTTAATGATTTTGTTTACTTCCTCATTGACTTTATCTTTAGGAACATCCTCTCTGCTGACTATACCCAAATCAGACAAACCAGTATATACCATCTTTTTTGCAATATCAACTGCTTGTTCAAAATCATTGGCAGAGCCTGTACTTCTACTACCTAAAATCAAAAGTTCCGCTACTGTCCCTCCAAGGGCTATCATTATGTCTTTCTCTAATTGTTCTTTAGTATAAATAAGGGAATCCTCTTTATCAAAATGTCTTACAAATCCAAGAGCTTTTCCTCTTGGAACAATAGTAACTGTTGCAACAGAGCCTGGATTTACCATTTCGCTTATTATTGCATGCCCAGCTTCGTGTACAGAAACTCTAAATATTTCTTCTTCCGTAGGTTTACGGTCACTTTTTTCTCCTAGTATAACCTTGTCCACCGCTTCTACAAAATGTTTTTGCAAAATAACATCAGAGTTGTCTCTCATAGCAAGAATCGCTGCTTCGTTGCACAGGCTCTCCAAATGTGCTCCTGAAAATCCAAAGGTGTTTTCAGCTATAGCCTCAAGATTAACATCTTCTCCTAAAGGCTTGTTTTTAGTGTGAATTTTGAGAATTTGCAGCCTTCCACTTTTATCTGGTAAATCCACAACCACTTCCCTGTCAAATCTGCCAGGTCTCAAAAGGGCAGGATCTAATAAATCTGGCCTGTTTGTTGCAGCAATCACTAAAATATTTACCTCTCCATCGCTTTTAATTCCATCCATTTCCACCAACAATTGATTAAGGGTCTGGTCGTATTCATGATGGCTTTCGTTAGTTCCTCTTTTAACTCCTAATATATCAATTTCATCAATAAAGATTATTGCACTGTTTTTTCCTTCTTTTCGAGCAATATTTTTTGCCGTTTTAAATAGGTTTCTAACTCTTTGAGCACCAACCCCTGCATACATTTCTATAAATTCACTACCCGAAGTAGCTATAAAGCTCGAATTTGTATATTTTGCAGCTGCTTTTGCTAATAAAGTTTTACCGGTTCCAGGAGGTCCTGTAAGTAATATCCCTTTGATAGGTCGTATACCCATTTTAGATATTTTCTCTCTATTTATTACAAAATCCAGTGCCTCTTTTAGTTCTGCGATAGCAGTGCTTTGTCCCCCGATGTCTTCAAAAGAAACCTCCGATTCAGGTTTAATAATATTCTTGCTTCCAGATATTATTCCTTTGTTTTCTATTATATAATCAAAAAGTAAAAAAATACCTGCTAGAAGCAGTAAAGGAGTAACATTTATACCAAGAAAAGCTGCAAATATCGTAAACGCAATAGTTATTCCCAGTAAAATTTCTTTAACCATTTAGCTTTCCCCCTTGTAAGCCTCACGCGGTATTATTTTATATAAATAATGAGAACCATCTCTTAAATTTAAATAAATATTTTGCTTATCAATATATACAAAAGCCTTTACACCATTTTTACTTGAAACTTCTCTTATTGTATCATACATTTTCATATAATCGCCTTTTTGTATACCTTCGTAAATTGAAAACTGAGAGTTATAATAAACATTATTTAATTTTTCATTAGGATTGTCAATAAGTAAAATATTTATCTTAACAGGATATTTATTTACCTTATTTTCTATCTCTTTATAAGTTTCCATTAAATTTTCTACTTCTCCTAGTCTAACTTTCATAATATACCCATTACTATCAGTTGAAATTGTTACCATTTTAACAAATTTAACCGTACTTACATCTTTTGAAATTTTATCAGGCAAAATTTTATTTTGATACAATTGAAAACTAGCAAATAAAAACCCAAAAACTACTACAAAAGTTACCAAAACAATCTGCCACTTTATTCCTTTGAACAAAACTCTCACTCCTCGCTTATGATATACTGTATTATATCATAGAATATATACTAGGTACAATATCTAAAATTTTGTACATCATAAATTTCAGTAGATGGTCATGAGAGACTTAACATAATGTAGAAGATGTAAAGATTGGCTGTTTTGCACAAAGCAACGGCCTGGACCGAGCAGATAAAAGTTTGTAAAACCGAAGAAGCTGGGCCGAAAGAAAGAGCAAATTTTGTTTCTCTTATGAAAAGAAGTATAATTTTTTAAGGAAGAATTTATTTAAAATAAGGAGGCAAATTGTATGAGAATAGCTGCTACAATAACAAAGGAGGACTATGTTGAAAAACTTCCCGATGGGCCATATATAATTATTTTTGATACACAAAAAGAAAATATTGAAAAGTATGAGAATCCTGGATACTTTTTAAAAGAAGGAAGAAGAAGGGCTATTGTAGATTTCCTCCTTGACAAAAAAACCGATGTAGTAGTAACTGTACCTGAAGCTTTTTGCAGTATTTCTTATGGAAAGGCAAAACAAAAAGGACTAAAATTTATACGTCTTGAGAAAAGTTTGCCTTATGAAGAAGTTATAAAAAACCTCTCAAAATATGTTGAAAACTTAACTGATACAATTCCCGAAGAGGAACTTGCAAAATAAAAAAGCCTCACAAAGAGGCTTTTTTATTTGATAGGCCTTACTTTCTCCACAACTTTTTCCGCCAGCTCAATATAGGGCACTCCCTCAGGTCCATCATCAAGAGCAGGTGGTATACCTACATCGCTTAACTCTCTGACCTTAACCATTATTGGAATCTTTACAAGTATTTCTGTTCCTAAATCTTGCGCTAATTTTTCTGTTTCCCCTTCACCAAAAATATTATATCTTTGGTGGCAGTTAGGACATTCAAAATACGACATGTTTTCCACAATACCTATAACTTCTAAATTAACTTTCTTAGCCATATAACCAATTCTTCCTGCTACGTGAGAAGCTGAAGCTTGTGGAGTTGTCACAAGCACAAATTTTGACTCAGGCAATTTTTGCATTACTGTAAGAGGTATGTCTCCTGTACCTGGCGGTAAATCTAATACTAAATAATCTAATTCTCCCCAATATACATCATTGAAAAACTGATCAAGCACTCCTGACAAAAGTGGACCTCTCCATATTAAAGGTGTATCTTCGTCAATAAAATTGCCCATTGAAATCACTTTTATCCCGAATCTTTCTAATGGCAAAATAGTGTGCTCATCCAACGCGTAAGGCCTTTCATTCACAATCCCCAAAAGTCTTGGAACACTAAATCCTAACACATCCGCATCCAAAAGCCCTACTTTAAAGCCTAATCTGGCAAGAGCTACCGCTAAATTAACTGCAACAGTGGACTTGCCTACTCCACCTTTTCCACTACCTACTACTATTACTCTCGTATTTTCAAATATAGGTTTCCTGCCACCGCTAAGCTTTCTTGCTAAATTTTGTCTTTCTTCTTCTGTCATGCTACCTAAATTTACTATTACTTCTGAAACTCCTCCAAGTTTGGATACTTCCTCGATAGTATCTTTTTTAATAGTATCTTGAAGGGGACAGCCTTTCACAGTAAGGTTTATGTCAATTGTAACTTTATCCCCTTCTATTTGAATATTTTTCACCATATCAAGGTCAACTATACTTCTTCCTATTTCTGGGTCATATACTTTTCTTAGAGCGTTTAATACTTGTTCTTTTGTAAGCAACTCTATACCTCCCATTGGTATTTTTGTTGACATTTATATTATATTATAATATATAATCATTAATTAATAGAATACCCTTAAAAAAATTCTGTCACTGCGAATAATATAGTGGGGTGGTTAAATTGGATATACACGCTAGAGTATACGCAGCTAAAAAAGACCCCTCTGAAAGAGAAAAATTAATTCAAGAATATACCCCCTTTATCATAAAACAATTGTCTTCATTTACAAATAGATATATAGATGAAAGAAATAGCGACGAATTAAGCATAGGCCTTATAGCTTTTAACGAAGCTATAGACAGTTTCGATAACACAAAAGGTTCATTCTTAAGCTTCTCAAGTATGCTCATTAGAAGGCGACTTATAGATTTTTTACGACAAAATCGGCAAAATACCATTCCTTTAGAACTATATGTAGAAAAAGTCACTGACTATGAGGCAGAAAATAGAAAGTTAGAAATGATTTCTTTTGTAAATTTGCTAAGTATTTACAATATAACTTTAGATGATTTAGTTAAACAATCTCCTAAACACTCAGACACCAGAAAAATAACTACAAAAATTGCTTATACAATTTGTAAAAATAACAAATTGCTAGAATATTTAAAAAACAAAAAGAATCTCCCTATAAAAGATTTAATAAGCATTTTAAAAGTAAGTCGTAAAACTATAGAAAAGCATAGGAAATACATAATAGCGCTAGTAATAATTATTTCTGAAGATTTACCTCTTCTAAAACAATACATAAGCCCCGAAAGTGAGGTGGAGAAAATATGAAAGCCGTTGTAGTTCAAAAAGAAAAAAATAAAACTTACGTAATGACTGAAAAAGGAGAATTTAAATGTTTTAAAAATTTGCAAAACGTAGTTGTAGGCGAAACTATCGAACTTAACGAGAATTTTGTAGCTTTTAAGCCTACTGCTAAAATTTTAATAGCCGCTTCTATTCTTCTCGTACTAATATTTACTATTATCAATTTTAAATCAGCAGAAGTTTACGCTTATGTGTATGTAGATATAAATCCAAGTATTGAAATTTCAATAGACAAAAATGGAAAAATAATAAATGCCCTTCCTCTAAATGAAGATGGCAAAAAAATTTTAGAGAAGCTTCCTTATAAAGGGCTTGACATCACAACTTTTATAAATCAAACGGTTGAAGAATCACAAAAATTAGGCTTTTTAAAAGATGATGATACAGTAATAATTACTACTGTTCCTATTAAAAATTCGCCATTTATAAATGAACAAATAGAAAAAGCTGTTAAAAATATTAAAAAAATAAACACAAATATTCAAATAGAAACTTTAAAATCCAATGAAGCACAAAGAGAAGAAGCTAAAAAAGAAAAAACTTCTCCTGGCAGGCTTATCCTCTGGAAAAAAGCTAAAAGTGAAGGAATAAACATACCAAAAGATAAATTAAATAGCCCTGAATTTTTTAAAGAATTAAAACAAGCTTACGCAAAAATAAAAGAAAAAGATGAACAAACAAAAGCAACGACTATGCCTCAACCTTCTCCAAGTCCATCTAAATCCAAAGTTATTACAGATAAAATCCTTAAAACAATTGAAAAAGATCTTTCTAAGGAAAAAACTACTCAAACTATAAAAAATGTAAAAGACAAAGAAGTAAAAAGCCAAAACAATGAAGTAAAAAAAGATGAAAATAGCGATAATAAGTCTAACCAGCAAGGTAAGGGAACCGAAAAAAATGCACGATCAAAAAGCGATAACACTAATAACGTTCTTATTCAAAAAGAAAAAAATGAAGTAAAACCAGCTTCTGATGATAAGGAATTAGATACTTCAGATAAAGCCATTAATGAAAATACTTACAAAAATGTTAAAGACACAAAAAACTACCCTCCAAAAGATGACAAAAAAGACGAAGAATATAATGAAGAAATTAGGGAGGTGAAAGAGTAAATGTTAAGCAAATCTCGACTTTTTGTTTCAATAATTATAATCTTTTCACTGTTGTTTTACACAACAGCATATGCTAAACTCCAGCCAAAATACTCTTTTGATGACATTAAGCAATTTACATGGGCTCTAAAAGCAATTGAAAAAATGTATGCAAAAGGTTTTATAAAAGGAGTTGGAAACAAAAAATTCAACCCTTCAAAGCCTGTCACTCACTTAGAAGCATTAGTAATGATTTTACGGACAATAGGTTATGAAGAACAAGCTAATAAAATAAGTGAACTACCTAAAGAGTATAAAGGCCCAAAACTTAGTTGGGGACAAGGCTTTATTACGCTGGCATACCAAAAGGGCATATTAACTTATGACGAGTTAAAAAGGTTTAATCCAAATGATAAGGCAAAAAGATACGAAATAGCAAAATATTTAGTTCGCGCTTTAGGCTTGGAAGACCAAGCTCAGCAAAATATGAATGCAGTTTTGAACTACAAAGATTGGGATAAAATTCCTAAAGACTCCATAGGTTATATGTACGTAGCAGTAGAAAATGGTCTCATCAAAGGAGATGGAGAAAAACTCAAGCCAAACGAATCCATCAAAAGAATAGAAATGGCTGTCTTACTTGAAAGACTTGACAAAAGTGTACAAAATGACCTCAATGGCCGTGACGTAGTTGGTTCTATTTATGCGATAGATAGCAATACCATAACTGTAAAGGTTGATGATGGGCTAAAAACCTTTAATGTATTAAAAAATGCGCCAGTTTACAACGGAAATGAGTATGTAGGAATAGATTATCTAAAGCCCGGCTATCAAATAAGATTAATATTAGATTCCAAAAATAATATAATATTTGTGGAAGTGTTAAACAATAAAATTGAGGAAGTGATTCCTATAGAACTTAAAAAAGTCACAAACCCTCCTGAAAAAGTATTATCAGCTGTAGAATCTATTAAAGATAAGCCTGTTGTTAAATTAGTAAAAGAAAATGGGATATTTTATATAATTGCAACGCGTGGTATGATGCGAACAGGCGGATATATTGTAAATATACAAAAGGCTCAAATAACAAAGGCATCAGAGGAGGCCATATTGGAAGTTGAAGTAAAATATATAGACCCTTCTCCTGATACAATTGTAATACAAGCTATAACTTATCCTTATGACATAAAAAGTTTTACGTATGATGGTAAAATTACACAAATAAGTGTTAAAACAGATAAAAATATAAATGTTTTTGTTGATATGAACTTAGAGTGAATGCTAAATAAAATCCCTCATTTGAGGGATTCTTATTTTTGAAAACAATTACTAAATTAAGCATGAAATTTTTGTGAAAAAAGCCAATTGATAAAAGTCAACAAATCATATACGATAAAGTTAAATCCAGAAGGGGGGAATTATCCGTGAAAGAAATAAAAATTAAGTTGACTTCCATCGAAAGTGTCAAAAATTTTGTAGAAAAAACTTCAAAATATCCTTTCGACATAGACGTGACTTCTGGCCGCTATGTAATAGATGCAAAATCAATAATGGGCCTTTTTAGCCTTAATTTAGAAAATGTCCTTACAGTAATACCTCACACAACTGACGAAGAAAGTTTGAAAAAATTAGAAGAAGATTTAAAAGAATTCATAGTATAAGTAGTATAAAAATAAAAGCGTAGAGACTACGCTTTTATTTTTAGATAAGAGGCGGTGGAGTTGGTTCTATAGGCACTGCAATCTGTCCTGTCTTCGCATCAATATGCAAAATCCAATATCCCTCATCCCTCGCGCCTCTTAAATTTTCTTTAACTGGCTTCCAAACCACAAATCCCGTCATACCACCAAAAGGCTGGTCTGCAAGAGTAAAAAATCCTGGCATTCCATATACAATATATTTTAATTCACCCTTTTCATCATTTACAAATCCCACAAGATAATGGTCAAAACCTCCCTCCCTATAACCCGTCTTAACTTTCCACCATCTATAGCCTTCAAAATTTTTTTCAAAAGGCTCTACTTCCTCCAAAAAACTCACTATATTGTTAACATATTCTCTTAAATATTTTATATATCCTTCCTCTACTTCCTCCTCAAAATTAAAAGAAGTTTCAGGTTGTTGTGTATCAGAAGAATCTGTCAATGCTTCAGAAGTTTCTTCAAATGCAGGAGTCTCAGATTGAACCTCTTCCAAAACATTTTGTGAAGTTTCACCTTTTTCAGTTTCATTCTCCGTACTTTCATACCCCTGGGGTGTCGCAGTTTCAGTTTCCTCCTGCTTAATTTCTCTATCATTCTTATCACTCTTCTCTGCTGGTGTTTCTTCTTCTTTTACCTTTGATAAATATTTTTTATAAACAACCTTCCAGTTTGTGGTTTTTTTGTTTATAACAGATGCCAAAGGTACTAAAGTTTTTATGCCATCATGGGCTTCTATAAATGCTACAGAAAATTCCTCCCAACTAATTCCCGAATCTTTTACGTCATCTCCATTGAAAGTCCATTCTCCTCCACCACGCCCTTTATCATCTACTTTTATTGCTCCAAAATCTACAACAGTAACTTCTCCATTACTTTTCAATAATTTTACATTATAGGAATAAGCAGGATTGAGATTTTGCAAAGCCGCTGTTATTCTTCCTCTGTTCCCTCTAAATTCCACTTTTAAATAACCTGAAACTTCCTTTCCCTCAATAGAACATCCTCTATCTTCTTGATTGAAGACAACATAAAACCTTTTATATATGTTTATTGGCATTTATTCTTCCCCCTCATTTATCTCAAATATAACTTTGCAATATATATTATGAAAAGAGGGGGATTATTATTACTGCTTTGTCAAATCATAAATAACATTTGCCAAAACAGCAAACTCCTCTATGCTAAGAGTTTCTCCTCTCCTTTGAGGGGATAAATTTGCAAGAGTAAAAGCTTTATCTATAATTTCTTTTGGAAACCCTAAAGTTTTTAAAGCATTGGACAAGACTTTTCTCCGTTGCCCAAAAGCAGCTTTTACCACGTTGGAAAATAACTCTTCGTCCTTTACCTCAACTAAAGGGTCGTCAAGTATCTCTAATTTAACTAAAGAAGAATCTACTTTAGGTGGAGGAACAAAAACAGTAGGGGGTAAGTTAAAAAGCATTTTAGGTTTTGCTTTAAAATTTGCAAAAACTGTGAGTATCCCATAGTCCTTAGTACCTGGCAGAGCGCAAATCCTTTCAGCAACTTCTTTTTGTACTAACACAGTTATTTCTTTTACAAATTTACAATCTAAAAGCATCATTATTATAGGAGAAGTTATGTAATAAGGAAGATTAGCAACTACTTTAAAAGGTTTCCCTTCAAAATATTCATTAGCTATTTTATTTAAATCTGCTTTCATTATATCCTCATTTATTATAATTACATTATCGTAAATGTTAAGTTTTTCTTTTGCTACGGCATAAAGTTCTCTGTCAATTTCAAAAGAAATTACTTTTTTAACCCTTTTAGCCAACTCTTCTGTCAAAGTCCCTAATCCTGTTCCAATTTCTAGTACAAAATCTTCAGGAATAACTCCCGAAGCAGTCACAATTTTTGTTAAAATATTTTTGTCAAACATGAAATTTTGTCCCCATTTTTTCTTTACATTAACCCCTTTTATTTTCATAGCCCCACCTCAAAAAATAAGACAGGTAAACCCTGTCTACTTTAAAATATAAACTTTAACATATCGTCTTCCCCATCTCATTACTTCTTCACGGGTTGGAAAATAGACGTCAATTTTATTACCTTTTATAGCTCCACCTGTATCTGCAGCAATTCCAAAACCATACCCTTCTACGTACAACTTCGTTCCCAAAGGTATAACTCTGGGGTCTACAGCTATTACTCCCCTTGTAGCTTTTATACCAGTAGCTGTTATTCCATAATTTGGATCACCAGGTTTTTTACCAGTGCTATCTTCACTGCTGTCATAAGCTGTAGCTACCATAGTTCTAACTTCTCTATACCTAAAAGTCTCCCCTCTTGAAGTGGTAAAAATTCCTAATGTTCCTATATGCACAATTTGATTAACTGGATTTTTTATTATCTTCTCTTTTATTATATTTTTTGCTACCTCTTTGCCATTCTTATAAATAACTTTCATCACAATCTGCTTTTTCCCAACTTCTCCTTGTTGAACTACTCTTACTTGCCCTCTTTCCATATTGTCATTTTTCACTGTCTCTGTTTGATATGGTATATCTACTTCTTGAGTAACAATTTTCTCTGTAACTTTTGTAACGTCGATGTACATGTACCTAAAAACAGGCGTATCTAAACTCATATTTACCTTGTCTTGGGGGCCTAAAGTTATACTATTTTGTTGAAGTACTTCTTTTACATTAGATGCAGCAGTGTAAATATTTTTTGCTTTTCCACCCACACAGATAGTAATAGGAACTGCTCTTTTGACAGTCACCTTCATACCGTTTTTTAAAGCAGTGTCTAAAGAAGGTGTTACTACATCTTCTTTTTTTAGTTTGATTCCTTTCTCTTCTAACAAATCTTTAACTGTTGATTTAAATGTTGTAACAACTATTTTTTTATCTTCATCCTGAAGGGTTATTTCCTTTTTTAAGCTTGCGTATGTTATAGCTCCGACAACTAATAGGAGTACGACAGTCAACGTTAGAAGAGCAACTGGTTTTTTAAATATTTCACCAAGTCGCTTTCTAAAATCGTCTGTATCCATCCAACAACCTCCTGTTAAAAATTTAATTTAGGGGAGTCGTAAGTAATTTTAATCTAATTAGATTGATTTGTCAAACTTTTATACACAATTTTTCTTTTATGGTGAAATTAAACTTAATGATATTATACGCATCTTTTTGGATTTTAATACCTCCCCTAAAAACCAAGAGGTTGTTTTTTTAAAATTTTTATTTGATAGGGATATTAAAAAGTTTTATGGCATTTTCCGCAGTAATCCTAGAAGCCTCCTCATAAGGTATTCCTCTTAATTCTGCTATTTTTCCTGCTACAAATTTCACATACACCGGTGTATTCCTTTTTCCTCTATAAGGCTCAGGAGTAAGATAAGGGCTATCTGTCTCAATTAAAAGTTTTTCGATGGGGACAGCTTTTGCTACTTCTTTTGGCTTTTTTGCATTTTTAAATGTCACAGGTCCCCCTAAAGAAATGTAGAAGTTCATTTCAATTACTTGAAAAGCCATTTCAACACTCCCTGAATAACTGTGAAAAACTCCTCTTAAATCTTTCGTCCACTCCTTTTTTAGTATATCTAATATATCTTCATGAGCATCCCTATCGTGTATTATTATTGGAAGATTAAGCTTTTTTGCAAGCCTTATTTGCTTTGTGAACACCTCTTTTTGAAACTCTTTAGAGGGTTCATCGTAATAATAATCTAAACCTATTTCTCCTATTGCTACAACTTTTTGCTGTAAAGCTAGCTTCTCTATTTCTTCCACTTTGTCAAATTCCTTTTGTGCATCATGAGGATGAATTCCAACAGAAGCGTATATAAAATCATAGTTGTGAGCTAGCTCAATGGACTGTTTTGAAGTTAAGAGATTAGACCCCACATTTATTAAAAATGTGAGGTCTTTTTTACATTCTTCAATAATTTCTTCCCTATCTTTGTCGTATTTCTCATCTTCAAGATGAGCGTGAGAATCCACCAACAATTTTATCACTCCTTAGCTTATCTTTGCCCCACTTTCTATATCCCTGTCCACCGTAAGAAGAGACATTTTTCCTTCGATAGATGCTGCTAAAAGCATTCCTTGAGACTCTATACCCATTAGTTTCTTTGGCTCTAAGTTATATACAATAATTATTTTCTTTCCTACAAGCTCTTCAGGAGCATAATGGCGACCAATTCCTCCCACAATTTGTCTTATTTCTTCTCCCACTTTAAGCTTCATCTTTATAAGTTTGTCAGAACCTTCCACTCTTTCTGCTTCTAAAATTTCAGCTACTCTCAATTGAATTTTTGCAAAATCTTCAATAGTGATGTAATCTATCTTTTTCTCTTCCTTTGCTTTTTCTTCTATAGCAACCAATTCCTTCTTTACATCTATCCTTGGGAATATAATTTCTCCCCTTTTCACTTTTGTGCCTTCTTTTAGCAGGCCAAATTTTAAGCTTTCCCAAGTAGTTAAATTCTCTTCTACCCCTAACTGCTCGAAGATTTTTTTTGGAGTATTGGGCATAAAAGGAGATATAAGTACTGCAATAAACCTCAAAGCTTCCGTCAAATTATATAAAACTGTACCTAATCTTTCCTTTTTGCTTTCATCTTTAGCTAAAACCCAAGGCATCGTTTCATCGATATATTTATTCGCTCGTCTTACCAATTTCCATATTTCAATTAAAGCGTTGGAAAACTGAAGTTTATCCATATACTCCTCAACGGTTTTCGGCAGATTCTGTGCAGTAGTTATAAGGTCATCATCTACCTCTTCTTTTTGTGAAGGTTTTGGCAGAATGCCTCCAAAGTATTTTTCAATCATTGTAACAGTCCTACTCAGCAAATTTCCAAGGTCATTGGCAAGGTCTGAATTTATTCTATTTATCAAAGCTTCATTAGAAAACACTCCATCTGCCCCAAAAGGAACTTCTCTCAAAAGAAAATATCTTACAGCATCTACACCATATTTACTAACCAGCTCTTTAGGGTCTACTACATTACCTTTAGATTTTGACATCTTGCCTCCTTCCAGTATAAGCCAGCCGTGTCCAAACACTTTTTTAGGAAGAGGTAAATCTAAAGCCATAAGCATTGCTGGCCATATTATTGTGTGGAACCTCATTATCTCTTTTCCTACCAAATGCACATCTGCTGGCCAGTATTTTTTAAAATCATCGTCATTATCTGTAGAATATCCTAAGGCAGTTATGTAATTGGACAAAGCATCTATCCAAACATAAATCACATGCTTTGGGTCAAAGGGTACCTTTATACCCCAGTCAAACGAACTCCTTGAGACAAACAAATCCTCCAAACCTGATTTTATAAAGTTTATCATTTCATTGCGCCTTGACTCCGGCTGTATAAAATCAGGATGTTCATCATAATATTGCAACAGCCTATCCCCATATTTAGACAATTTAAAAAAATACCCTTCTTCTTTTACCCTTTCTACTGGTCTACCACAGTCTGGGCATTTCCCGTCTACAAGCTGGGACTCCGTCCAGAAAGATTCGCAAGGAGTACAGTACCATCCTTCATATTCACTTTTGTATATATCTCCTTTTTCATACAATTTCGTGAATATTTTTTGTACTATTTCCTCATGATATTTATCAGTTGTGCGAATAAATTGGTCATAACTTATATCCATTATTTTCCATAAATCTTTTATCCATTCAACTATCCCGTCTACATATTCTTTAGGAGACATCCCTTTTTCTTTGGCTATTCTTTGAATTTTTTGCCCATGTTCATCAGTACCAGTCAAAAATTTGACATCATATCCGGTAAGCCTTTTAAATCTTGCCATCGCATCTGCAGCAACAGTAGTATATGAATGACCAATATGTAATTTATCACTGGGATAATAGATAGGCGTTGTAATGTAAAAAGTCTTCTTCATATCCACCCTCCTCATTTTTGTAAATAAAAAACTCGCCTCCACATAAGGGGCGAGATTATCGCGGTACCACCCTTCTTCACATGCACCTCACAGCACATGCCTCATAGAGTGCTAACACACTCTTACCCTATAACGGGAGTTCCCGGTAAAGCCTACTAGCCTTCGGCAGTACGGCTCCGGAGCCATCTTCAAAAGCCCAAACTTTATCGGTTCGCACCTCGCCCGACTCTCTGTAAAAGTTCAAGCTTTTTACTCTTTCCTTCATTGCCTTTTACTATATCTATTTATTCTTTAATATACCCTTTATAAAAAGTATTGTCAACTACTTTTTCTGTTATACCTTTTCTATTTTCATTCTCTCCTTTACAAATTCAATCGCATCGTTTTTATCTTGGATTTCTCCGTAAAATCTATTTTTCCTTATTTCATACAAGATTTGTCCTAATTTTTCCCCATCCTTTACATCAAAATTTATTATTATATCCAGCGGTGAAAGTAATGGTTTTTCTGTTTCTTTAAATTCTACATACCTTTTTAAAAGTCTGGTGATAAAATCTGTAAACTTTGGTATCTCTTCCTCTTTGCCTAAATTAAGCCTTGTAGCAGTAAAATCAGCCTGAGATAAAAGTAAGATAGCTATCGAATCATCTTTTAGTTCAGAAAAAAATCTAAAAAGAGATTTATTGGTTGGTCCGCCATTTACATAGTACATCAAAGGCTTCATGTGATAAAGAACAAGTTTCTTCAAAAGAGACGATTCTTTTTTAGGCATTTTCATTCTTGAAGCCATTTTTTTTACAATTTCAGCACCTTTTATTTCGTGATTATAAAAATGAACTCTATTTTCAGTATCAATGTATAAAGCTTCTGGTTTACCTATGTCATGAAAAAGAGCACCAAGCTTTATTATGTCTTTTACTTTGTTATCAGAAGAAAGTTTTCTATTTAAATATTCCGCCACTACATCATATACGCCTTTGGGAAATCTCATAGAATTTATTATATTTTCGTATTCTTCTACGGTCTTTAGTGAATGTATCCAAGCATTTGTAAGGTGATAATAGCACTTCCCTACTTCTTTCATTTTAGCAACTTCTTCAAATATATTTTCCATAAGTTTTAAATCTTCCATCATTCTTAAATATTTGTGAGAATTCTTCTCTTTTAAAATTATAAAAATTTCATTCATTATTCTCTCTGGCGCTACTTGTTTTATAAGCTCTGCTTCTTCTCTTATTTTAGCCTTTGTAGCCTCATCAATATCAAATTTATAAGTCGCAGCAAATCTCACAGCTCTTAAAGCCCTTAAAGGGTCTTCTTTAAAAGTCATCACACCAACATGCTTTATTTTCCTGTTTTTTATGTCCGTCACGCCACCAAAAGGGTCAATAATATATTCAAATTCAAAATAATCTGTCAGTTTTATAGCCATAGCATTCATTGTAAAGTCTCTATGAGCCAAATCGATGTATATGTCTTCACCTTTTAAATTAGTAAAATCTAATATTTCATCTCCTACCACAACCCTATATGTGCCTTTTTCCGCCATAAAAGGCACAAAAGTACCCCCCAATTTTTCTGCCGCTAATTTGGCAATTTTCTCTGCATTTTCCTGAACTACAAAATCATAATCTTTAGCTTCTCTATTTAAAATCCTGTCCCTTATGTATCCCCCAACAATATACAAATTATGTGCTTCTTTTCCCAATTTTCTTATTAATTTTGGTATTGTTGCCACAAAAAATCATTCCTTTCATGTTAAAAGACAAAACAACATTACATTATATAGTATAACAAAAGTGAAAAAGTGTACAAGTATTAAAAAAATAATCTGCTATAAAATACACAAGAAAGTATTGCGATAATATCTGCAAAAATTCCAGAAATAACAGAATGTCTCATCTTTTTTATTCCCACTGCCCCATAGTAAACGGCAAGAACATAAAAAGTAGTCTCGGTAGATCCGTACATAGCAGAAGCCATTTTTCCAATTAGAGAATCGACACCATGAGTTTTCATAATCTCAGCTGCAATCCCCAAAGCACCACTTCCCGAAAGAGGCCTTATTAAAGCAAGAGGCACAAGCTCCTGTGGCATGCCTATCTTATTTGTAAAAGGCATTAAAAATTCCCCCAATAAGTCAAGGGCGCCTGACGCTCTTAATACACCTATTGCCACAAGCATTGCTACAAGAGCTGGAAATATTTTTATAACTACAGAAATTCCTTCTTTTGCCCCATCGACAAACACTTCATACACTTTGACATTTTTTATGATTCCATAAAAAGGAATAACAAAAACAAGTATGGGAATAATCCATTCAGATATAATTTTTATCATTATTTTCACTCCTTAAATATAGGCATTTTTTCAAGATGTTTATTTAAAATAAGGCCTGCCATAAGTGCAGTACTAGTTGAAAGTACGCTGACAATCACAAAATCCGCAGGATTTTGTGCTCCTAAGGAAGCCCTTATTCCAATCATTACTGCAGGTATAAGCTGTACTGAAGATGTGTTTATCACTAAAAAACGGCACATTGCATTTGAAGCACTGTCTTTTTTATTAAGCTCTTGAAGGTATTCCATAGCTTTTATTCCAAAAGGAGTCGCTGCATTACCTAATCCTAACATATTTGCCGATATATTCATTATTATTGCCAAAATAGCAGGATGGTTTTCTGGAACATCTGAAAAAAGCTTTATGATTATAGGTTTTAGCAATTTTGCAATAATATCTGTAAGACCTGACTTATCTGCAATTTTCATTATCCCAAGCCACAAAGCCATTACACCGACTAGTCCTATCGAAATAGTAACTGCACTCTGGGCTGAATCAACTATAGCTTTGGATACTTCTGCCATTCTGTCATTTATTATTCCTATTAAAATTCCTATTGCTATCATAAAAAACCATATGTAATTTATCATATTATATCCCTCCAATATTACCAAAAAAACCTCATTTTTAAACTTTTCTCTTATGTAATAAAATTTATGTTATTAACCTTAAAAAATTCCAAAAAAGGTGTTGACTTATTTTTCAAAACTTGGTATTATTATAAGTGAAGTTAAGTTGTCGAATTTTGTAACTCAGGAGGGGAGAAAAATGTTGAAATCCACAGGTATTGTAAGAAAAGTAGACGAATTGGGAAGGGTAGTAATACCAATTGAGCTCAGGAGGACACTCAACATAGCAGAGAGAGACGCTCTTGAAATTTATGTTGATGGAGAACAAATAGTCCTCAAAAAGTACGAGCCTGCTTGCATTTTCTGTGGCAATGCTGAAAATGTAATAAACTACAAAGGCAAAAATATATGCAAAAATTGCCTTGCAGAGTTAAAGAAATCTGTAGACTAATAGCAGGAAAAATAATAGGAGGGTCCATCCTCCTATTATTTTTCCTCTTCTTTTTTTCCTTCCGGTTCTATATGGATTATCACGTGTGAATCAGGGAATTTATCCATTATTTGTTTTGAAACTTTATGGGATAACTCATGGGCTTCTACTATGTTGTAATTTCTGTCTACTCTCACATGAACATCTACCTCTCTCTTAGTGCCGGATTTCCTCGTCCTTAGTTTATGGAAACTGGTAACTTCAGGATTAGCTTTTATTATGTTCTCTATTTCTTTGACCTCCTCATCAGGTAGACTGCTATCTGTCAAATCTTTTAAAACTTCCTTTGTCAAATCAAATGAAGTTTTTATAATAATCAACGCAACAAAAATGGATATAATGGGGTCTAAAATGGCTAATTTAGTAACTTTTATAATTACAAGCCCTGTAGTAACTCCTAACGAAGTAAATACATCCGTCAATAAATTCGTTGCATCTGCCTTTAAAGCAATAGAATTCTCTTTTTTAGATACTTTAAACAAAGTGTATGAAACAATTCCTTTTACAAAAGATACAAACAACATAACTGCAATTCCCATTTCTAATTTCTCTACATACGTGCCAGCAATTATTCTTCCAACAGCTTCATATATAATAAGTACAGCAGCAAAGAATATTAAAATAGCCTCTATAAAACCAGAAATGTTCTCATATTTATTGTGTCCGTAAGGATGGTCTTCGTCTGCTGGTTTTACTGATACTCTTATCGAAAAAAAAGCAATTATACTGGCTATTAAATCTATTGAAGAATCTACAGCTGCCGAAATTACCACCATTGAATGCATTAACACTCCCGCAACCAGTTTCATAATTATTAATGCGCTATTAGAAATCATAGATAATAACGCTGCTTTCTGTTTATCCATGGCATCCTCCAAATTATCAATTGAAATTTAACCTATTGATATACATTATATTTGATTCCTAAAAAATAGTCAAATATTATTAACGTAAAGTATTGAAAATCAAATTCAATTGAAAATGGTAATTATCCCCAACTCTCTATTTTTTTCCTATAATAAGTTTATACACTTGACTTTTTGGTATTCCCAATTCTTTAGCAGCTCTTTTAATCGCCTCTTTTTTATCCATTCCTCCCTCAAGGTATTTTTGAACTAATATTTCTGGTTTTTCTTCAACTTGTTGTTTTTGCGCTCCTTCAATAATTAGTACAATTTCTCCTTTTATTTCATCTCCCAATTTTACCAAAACCTCATCTACTGTCCCTCTTATGAACTCTTCATGGATTTTAGTAAGCTCTCTTGCTATAACAACCCTTCTATCAGCTACATAAGATTTCAATTCATGAAGAGTTTCCTTAAGACGGTGAGGAGCTTCATAAAGTATAATAGTTCTTTCTTCCTTTAAAATACGGTTTAGTATTATTTTTCTTTCTTTGCTTTTTGTTGGTAAAAAACCTTCAAAGACAAAAGAAGAAGTATCTAATCCTGAAGCAACCAAAGCAGTAATTGCAGCAGTTGGACCCGGTAATGGTACAACTTTTATATCTTCTTCTATGCAAAGTTTCACAAGGTCTTCCCCAGGATCTGAGATTGCCGGTGTACCCGCATCTGTAACCAAAGCAATTGACTTTCCTTTTTTCAATTCCTCTATAAGTTTTGCCCCTTTTGTCTTTTTGTTATGTTCATGGTAACTGGTAAGAGGTTTTTTTATATCAAAATGATTTAAAAGTTTAAGAGTTTGTCTCGTGTCTTCCGCAGCTATAATATCAACTTCTTTTAAAATTTTTAAAACTCTTAAGGTTATATCTTCTAAATTACCAATAGGAGTAGGGCATAGATATAATATACCATAATCCATTTCTACCCCTCCTCTAATTTCTCTTTCGAGTATATTTCTACAATTTCTTTTGTATACTCCCCGTTTTTTTCATACACATAAAGGGAAGGCAATATATTTAAACCTGGTTGAGAACCTTTTTTAGATTCTATTAGAAGAAGATTGGGCTTACTATCTACATAAGGATATACAAATCTTAATTTTTTAGGTTCTAAATTGTATTTTCTTAAAAAATACAATATGTCAACTAATCTTTCTGCTCTATGAACCATAAAGAATTTTCCCCCAAATTTTAGAAGTTTTGAAGCAGCCTTTATAAATTCCTCAAGTCCTCCATATATTTCGTATCTCGCAATATTTTCTGATTTTCGTTTTTTATCAAACCCTGCTTTTACTGGCATATAGGGAGGATTTGAAGTAACTATATCAAATTTTTCATATCCTAGTGTTTTTTCTATCCCTCTTACATCACCTTGTATTATTTTTATTCTTTTTTCCATATTATTAATAACTACACTTCTTGTAGCCATATCTGCCATATCTTCTTGTATTTCAACACCATAAATAAATGTATCATAAGTTTTAGCAGCAATTAATATAGGTATTATGCCAGTTCCACACCCTAAATCTACAATTTTATCTCCTTTTTTAGCAGTAACAAAATTAGCAAGCAATACCGCATCCATTCCAAATTTAAATTTATCCTTGTGTTGAATTATAACTAAATTTTTTAAATTTAATTCGTCTAATCTTTCTCCATCTTTCAACATTCTATCACCTCTACAATATTCTCGATTTATTTTATCACAAATATCAAAAGTTTTTATTAACTTTTTAAATACGTATTGAAAATTAAAGTAGTGCACAGTATACTATATAAAGAGTTTAAACATTAGGAGGAGGAAAAGTTGACAAAAGTAGTTACCGCTCCCCGCGTATCTTCAGAAATAAATAAATTAAAAATGGCCATTTTGCACAGGCCAGGGAAAGAATTGGAAAGATTGACCCCACAAAATTTATCCGAACTTCTTTTCGATGATATCCCGTGGGTTAGAAGAATCCAAGAAGAACACGACAACTTTGTAAAAGTATTGCAACAAAATAACGTCCAAGTGCTTTATTTGCAAAACCTTTTAGAAGAAATATTAAAAGAAGAAAATGTAAAAGAAAAATTTATTGATGAATTACTTCAAGTAAACGGAGTAACCTCTCCAAAAATCAATAACTATTTAAAAGAATTCCTTAAAGAAAAATCTCCAAACAATGTTGCCGAAATAGCAATTGCAGGTCTGGCTTTAAATGAAATAAAGATAAAAAAATCTATGATGGGTTTAGCAGAATACATATACCAAGACAATTATTTTTATATAAAGCCTCTGCCCAACCTTTATTTTACAAGAGACCCCGGAGCAATGATAGATGGTGGCTTAATGATAAGTTCTATGAAAACAGCAGTTAGAAGGCCAGAGACTTTGATATTAAAATATATTTATAAATATCATGAAATTTTTAGAAAAAATAATGTTCCTTGGTGGTATGATGATAGCTACCCTCACTCCATAGAAGGAGGAGATGTACTGATATTAAGCGAAAAAGTTATTGCAGTAGGATGTAGTGAAAGAACAACCCCTCAGGCAATAGAACAACTAGCCCACAATTTATTTGAAAAAGGTTCCTCTGTTGAAAAAATATTAGTAGTGCAAATCCCTATAAACCGCTCATATATGCATTTAGATACAGTTTTTACAATGGTTGACACAAACAGATTTGTGTTTTATCCAGGAATAAAAAACGATTTGAGAGTATTTAGCATCATAAAAGAAGAAAAAGGTTTCTCTATAAATCAAGAAAAAGATTTGCAAACTGCATTAAAAAATGCTCTGAATCTTTACACAATAGATATAATACCTACAGGAGGTCTCAATGCAATAACTTCTGCAAGAGAACAATGGAATGACAGCACAAATACTTTAGCTATTGCTCCGGGAGTTATTGTGGCCTACTCCAGAAATGAAATATCTAATAAAATAATGGAAAAAGAAGGAATAAAGGTAATCCCTATTGAAGGATCAGAACTTTCAAGGGGAAGAGGTGGTCCTCGCTGTATGACTATGCCCCTTTTAAGAGAATAATTTTTAGTTTTTATATGATAAAACCAGTTAATAGTATTCTTACATCATTATAAACCCACGGGATATTTTATGGAAGTGGTATTTTCTATTTAAAAAAACAGAATAAAAAATAGAGGAAATTTATTCCTCTATTTCCTCTATTTTTTCTAGTTCCCCTTCATAATTTTCTTCAATTTCTTCTTCCCTTTCCTCTATAACTTCTACTTCTTCAGGATCATATTCTTTTATTATCTCTATTCCTTCTGCATTTTTCACTTTCACTTTGAGTTTTCGTCTAATCACATCTACCTCTGCAATTTTCATTTCTTTATCTCCAACTCTTATTATGCTACCAACTTTTGGAAGTTCTGCTTTAATTTTATCATACATCTCCTGTTCATATTTTAAACAACACATTAATCGACCACAAATGCCAGAGATTTTAGTAGGATTTAAAGACAAATTTTGGTCTTTCGCCATTTTGATAGAAACAGGTTCAAATTCCCCTAAAAAGGTGGTACAACACAGAGGCCTTCCACAAGGTCCTAAACCTCCTATGATTTTTGCTTCATCCCTTACTCCTATTTGTCTCAGTTCTATTCTCATCCTAAAAACAGCAGCCAAATCCTTCACTAACTCTCTAAAGTCTACTCTGCCTTCAGCAGTAAAATAAAATATGACTTTGGTGTTATCAAAAGTGTATTCTACATCGATTAAATTCATCTCCAAACCATGTTGTTGTATTTTCTCAAGACATATCTCAAAAGCCTTAGCTTCTTTTTTCTTGTTTTCATAATAATGTTCCACATCCTCTGGCGTCGCAATCCTTATTACTTTTTTTAGAGGAGCCACAATCTCTTCTTCAGCTACTTCTTTTATGCCGACAACTACTTCGCCAAATTCTATTCCTCTTATTGTTTCCACTATAACCTTGTCCCCTATTTCTATTGGCAAATCTCCTGGGTCAAAATAGTATATCTTCCCCGCTTTTTTAAATCTTACACCTACAACAGTAACCAAAATTATAAACCTCCTGCCATATCCAAAAGTAGATTTTCTACCGCTAATTGATAGTTTACATTTGAATTAATCTGCGAATTAAACTGTTCTATTTTATTAATTATATTATTGAGCTTATTAATAGTCAATTGAGATTCCATTTGTTGTATTTTATTTAAAAAATCTATATTTTTAATAAAAGAGGCATCTTTTGTAACCTTATAAATTAACAAATCTCTCACATAATAAAGCATAATTTTCAAAATTTCTTCTATATTGTCTTTATTTTTATCAAAAAATTCAAATTCTTCTATAACTTCAAATCCCCTAATTGTAAGAATTTTTTCTATTTCTTGTATCGTTTCTTTTCTAAAATTTAAATATTCGTTATCAGTTAATTTATTAGCTTGATCAAAATTTCCATCAGCAATATGAGCTAACACTTCTGCCTCTTTTTCGGGAATATTTTGTTCACATATTAAATAGTTCTTTATGGTATTTTTACTTTCCTTACCAAAGCGAACTATATTACAACGAGAGATGATGGTAGGGAGAAGCTTCTGTTGTTGCGATGCAATCAATATAAAAAGGCCATATAAGGGAGGTTCTTCTAAAGTTTTTAAAAAAGCATTTTGTGCTGATACAGTCATTTTATCAGCTTGGTCTATAATAAAAATCTTTTTGTTAGCTTCATAAGGTCTTATATTAATTTCGTTAGTTATATATCTTATGGTATCAACTTTTATAGAATTCTCCTCTGGCTCTATAAAAAATACGTCTGGATGATTTTTACCCATTAGCTTTAGGCAAGAGCTACATTTAAAGCAAGGCTTTTCAGTTTCCTTTTTGCAATTTACCATTATGGCAAAATACTCTGCCATAAATCTTTTCCCTAAGCCTTTTTCTCCTACAAGCAAATAAGCATTTGAAATTTTATTTTGAGATATTACATTTTTAAAAATATTTAATACTGTTTCATGCCCATAAATTCTATACACGTTATCACCTATGAATATATGTCTATTAATAATCCTCTTATATCATCTATCATTTTTAAAAGTTCTAAGTGTTTGGAATCCTTTAAAAATTCTTCTGTAAGCTTTTCTAGTTTGCCATTTACTTTTTCTACTAGAGAATAAATTTTCTTCCTTCCTCTTCCGTCGAGATATTCTTTTTTTGTGTATTTTAACATACCATTTGTCGCTTCTTGCAAAAACTTCTTTACAAGTTTTTTGTAATTAATTAAGTCCTGCAAAGTCAGACTCTCTTTTAATTTTTGTGCTGCACTGTCTATCTCTGATAAAATCTCACTTAATTTGTCTTGATGAAATTGATCTAATTCTTCATCAAAAGTATCAATAAATTTTTTAGTAACTCTAGACTTATTATACTCACTTTTTATATCAGAAGAAATTTTAGGAGATTTCACTTCTTGAATCCTCATGTCAAACACCCTAAATCCTGAGAAATTTTTCTACATTTAACACGAAAACTGTAGCTCCACCAATCGTAACTTCAACAGCTTGAGGCAGGAAAATGTCTGTTGCACCACCCATAGGCGTAGGAGAAGTAATTATTCTATCGCGAGTTTTACATTTTTGTTCTATTATGCTGATAACATCTTCTAATTTTTCGTCTTCTACACCTATTATCAAAGTTGTATTGCCAGACCTTAAAAATCCTCCAGTAGATGCTATTCTCGTAAAGCTAAATCCTCCCTCAGTCAAACCATCCATAAGTCTTCTCACATCTTCGTCCTGCACAATAGCTAACACCAGCTTCATGTTAACCCTCCTTTACAACAAATATTTTTTTACTGCATCAATTATGTCTTGATGCACTTTGACAATCTCTTGCATTCCGTCTATAAATACAAACCTTTTAGGATATTCTTTAACAAGCTTAATATACCCTTCTCTTACTTTTTTATGAAAATCCCAACTTTCTCTTTCTAACCTATCTGCTTCTCTTTTGCCCCGCCTTTTCATCGCTTCTTCAGGAGTAATGTCTATATAAATTGTTACATCAGGCAAAATCCCCATTGTAGCTATTTCATTAACTATCTTAACCTTTTCTATCCCTAAGCCCCTCGCATAACCCTGATACACATAAGAACTATCCACAAAGCGGTCTAACAATACAATTTTGCCTTCCTCAATAGCCGGCAAAATTTTCTCTTCCACCAGCTGAGCTCTTGAAGAAGCGTATAAAAGCATTTCTGTGACTGGAGAGATGAAATTATATTTATCCAATAAAATATCTCTCACTTTTTCTCCTACGTTTGTTCCTCCAGGTTCCCTTAATACCAAAATATTATAACCCTTTTTTAAAAGATACTCCTTCAGAAACTTTATTTGAGTAGTCTTACCACATCCATCTATTCCTTCGAAACTTATAAATTTCCCTTTCATATTTCACACACCAATAGGCTGTTATTTTTATTAAGACCTAATATCTTAATACCTTTATTATATAATACATTTATATATTTTACCATATCTTTTTTTATTCGCTCTCCTGGACACACAAGCGGAACTCCCGGAGGATAAGGAATAATAAAGTCTGCACAAATACTGCCTTCCGCATCTTCCAAAGATACCCATTTAGTCTTTTGCCTTATCGCTTCAGCAGGTTTTAAAACCATTTCTGGAACATCAGGATAATCTTCTATTTCTACCTCTAATTTTTTATCTTTTTTTAGATTTTTCATATTTGCAAGCCCTTTTATTAAAAGTTCAACCTCTTCCTTATTATCTGCTAATGTAATCATGGCAAGTATATTAAAAGTATCAGCCATCTCTACTTGTATATTAAAATTCTCCCTCAAAAAACCTTCTGCTTCAGGCCCCGTTATACCTAAGTTCTTTACACTTATAGTAAGTTTGGTTTTGTCAAAGTCAACAATGCCGAAGCTACCTAATATTTCTTCCCCTAAACACCTTACTCCCCCAAGAGTGTTTATCTCATGTCTTGCATAATCAGCAAGAATAATCGCTTTTTCTAATCTGTTTTTACCTTCCTTCTCCATGTAATCTCTTGCAAGGTCAAGAGAAGACATAAGAAGGTAGGAAGGAGATGTTGATTGAAAAAGGCTTAGAAAATATTTCAGTCGATTTGTATCTACTCTGTCCGAATTCAAATGAAGTATAGAACTTTGAGTAAAAGAAGACAAAGTTTTATGGATACTTTGTACTACAATGTCTGCACCTACCTGTAAAGATGAAAGAGGTAAATTACCAGAAAAAGGAAAGTGAGCTCCATGAGCCTCATCCACAATTAAAATTTTATGGTATTTATGAACGATATCGGAAATTTTTTCGATATCACTACAAAATCCATAATAATTTGGATAAGTTATCACAACTGCTTTTATAGACTCATTTTTCTTTAAACATTCTTCTAGTTTGTCTATATTAACTCCCATTGGGATGCCACTTTCGTAATCAATTTCCGGGTTTATGTAGAAAGGTACTGCTCCTGTTAGTACAAGGCCGTTATATACAGATTTATGAGAATTTCTCATTATAAGCACTTTATCATCGGGATCTAAAACTGCGTACATCGCTGCATATATCCCCGAGGTCGTCCCATTTACAAGAAAAAAAGATTCTTTCGCCCCAAAAGCTCTTGCTGCAAGTTTTTGTGCCTCAAGTATGGGACCTTCGGGATTGTGAAGGTTGTCAAGTCCTGGTACCTCTGTTAGATCAATCTTTGTTAAATTGACAAGATATTCTTCTGGAAAAATCCTTCCCTGTTTATGACCTGGCATGTGAAAGGGTATAATCTGTTTTTTTACATAATCCATAAGGGCTTCATATAATGGAGCTGTCATACAATCCTCCGTATAATCATAATTTCTTGTTACTTTGATTATACCATAAAAATATGAAAACCGGACCTACATCCGGTTTTCATACCTTATACCCTTCATATAACCTTCCCATATGTCTATCATTTTTTGCTTGTAAAAATCATAACTTTCATCAAAAGGAGATAAATCTATTAATTTTTCTTGGCAATTTGTACAGAGAAATTTCCCTAATACTTCTATTCCATCTTCTGATTGCTGTTCGCATATAAAGCATTTCTTTCTTGTTGCTATGCTTTCCATAGTCAACACCATCTTTCAAAATTTTCTAATGTAATTATTCCCTTTTGTGCAAAAATATATTCACCTTTTTATATTTCAATTTCATTATATTTTTTGTTAAAAGAAAAAAAGCAAGTCTTAATCAAATTGCACCAGGCTCTGCCTGTATTATTTAAAAGTCTCAATTAATTCCTTATATCTAAAACAACTAATTAAATGGTCATTTACTATACCTACCGCCTGCATATATGAATATATAATAGTAGAACCTATAAAAATAAATCCTCTTTTTTTAAGCTCTCGGCTTATTTTATCCGACAATTCAGTTTTAGAAGGTATATCTTCAATTCTTTCCCATTTATTTATTATAGGTTTATAATCTACAAAGCTCCAAATGTACTTATCAAAACTCCCAAATTCTTGTTGTATTTCTATAAACCTTTTTGCATTGTGCACTGAAGCCTCTATTTTCTTTCTGTTTTTTATAATTCCACTATTTTTTATAAGCTCTTCTATTTTCTTTTCATCATATTGTGACACTTTTATAGGGTCAAAGTCAGCATAGGCCTTTCTGTAATTTTCTCTTTTTTTTAAAATAGTAATCCAACTAAGACCTGCTTGTGCCGATTCTAAAACCAAAAACTCAAAATGTTTTTTATCCTCATGAACAGGCACTCCCCATTCTTCATCGTGATATTTTATGTAAAGGTCATCACCCAAACACCAAGGACACCTATTCATATTCCACCTCTTATAAAAGTAATGCTGCCGCTCCTAAAACACCCACGTTTTCTCCAAGCTCTGCTTTTACTATTTCACACACCGCAGCGTTTGGCTTTAAAGCTTTTTCCTTTATTGTTTCCATCATTTTATCATAAAGCATCTCCCATTGAGTAGATACGCCACCACCTATGGCAACTCTTTTTGGATTATAAAAAGCCATGATATTTGATATTCCCACTCCAAGATAAAAAGCTTCCTTGTCTACCAATACTTTTGCAAACTCGTCTCCTAATTTTGCCGCTTCAAATACATGTTCTGATTTTACCACTCCATCTTTGGCTAAATCCTTTATCATTGTATTCTCTCCGTCTTGAATTCCTTGTTGTGCAAATCTTGCAATAGCTGTGCCAGAAGCAAAGGCTTCAAAGCAGCCATAATTTCCACAGTTGCATCGAGGTCCATTGAAATTTATAGTATGATGCCCAATTTCAGCTGCATTTGAATTTTCTCCGCTATAAAGTTTTCCTTCTATTATCACGCCACCACCAATTCCAGTGCTTACAGTGATGTACACAAAATTGTCTATACCTCTTCCCGCGCCAAACAAATGTTCTCCAATAGCTGCAGCATTTGCATCATTTTCTAATTTTACTTCAAGTTCAAGTTTACGAGATAAAATATCCACAATGGGAACATTGTCCCAACCCGGAAGATTAGGTGGACTTACAACTACCCCCCTTTTAGCATCAAGGGGCCCTGGAGACCCAATACCAACCCCTTTTAAATCAGATAATTTCAACCCTGTTTCCTTTAAAACATCATAGATACTTCGTTCTATTCGATTAATCACTTCTTCTGGCCCTTTTTCAGCCATAGTAGGTATTTTTATGCTTTTTATAATAGTGCCCTTCTCATCTACAAGGCCTGTACTTATCTTTGTCCCTCCTAAGTCAACACCGCATAGGATTCTCCCCATTTTTATCCCTCCATTCTTCACTGTTTTTAAATATAGTATCCTCCATTTTGCTATTAAAGTCAATATAATAAAGAAATGCCCAAAAGGGCATTTCAGACTGATGACAAACTTTCGCAAAGTAGATATTTTACATAAGTTGCGACTTGTGACAAAGCGCTAACAAAACTTAGCAAGACTGAGGATGGAGGCGGGGCCGAAGCCAAGGAGGGCGGAGGCGGGCACTTGAGACAGGACGTCGAATGTGCCCGGTACCCCGCCGTAATCCGAAAGTCGCGCTTTAGCTTTGTCGCTTTGGAACTTCGGAGCAACGATGCAAAATATCTACTTTAAATAATTTTTGGTTCTTTGTTAACAAAGCTGAAATGCCCAAAAGGGCATTTTCTTATATACAGCTAAGCAATTCTTTTTCAAAATCCTCTAAGTCATAAATATGCTTTGCCACCTTGCCTTCTTTTACAACAGCAATGCAAGGTACTTTTTCACAATACAGCCTCTTAGCAAGTCTGTCAGACTTATAAATATCTATCCTACACATTTTCAGTTTATCAGCATATTTTTTATGGAATTCCTCAACCTTCAAAAGATATTCTCTGTCTTTTGCCTCAACAGCATTGTAAACATATGCTAATACTGTCTCTTTAGCTTTCAAAATTTCATTCGTAAAGTAATCCGTTTCCTCAATATATTTTTCTGCCATAACACCCGCTATTGCACCATCTCCTACCGCTGTAGCAACTTGCCTTAAAAACTTATCTCTTACATCTCCAACAGCATATACTCCGTCAATATTAGTTTCCATATTCTCGTTAGTTATAATATAACCTTTAGGTGTCATGTTTATTAGACCTTTGAATATCTCTGTATTAGGAACATAACCTATAAACAGAAAACAACCATCTACATCTACAGGAATTAATTCTCCTGTCTTCAAATTCTTAAGAACAACTCTTTCTAATCTTTCATTCCCTTCAAAAGCTTCAACCATTGTATTCCAATGGAATATCATTTTTTCATTTTTTAGTGCTTTTTCTTGAGCCACCTTGTTTGCATCCATTATGCCTTCATCGTGGATAACGGAGACGTGTACTTCTCTCGCAAACTTGGTCAAGAATATTCCCTCTTCAATAGCTGCATCTCCACTTCCAATTATCATAACCTTTTTATCTGTATAGTAAGCCGCATCACACGTGGCACAAAAAGATATTCCTTTATCGTATAAAAAGTTCTCTTCCCCTTTAGCACCTGTAAGCCTTGGCTTGCCTCCTGTCGCAATAATAACAGCCTTAGCATAATAATCAACCCGGAAAGTAGAAACTACTTTATAGTCTTCTTCTATTCTCAAGCCTTTTACATCGGTAAGCTTTATTTGAACACCAAACCTTTTAGTCTGTTGCTCAAATAATTTCATCAACTCAAGTCCAGCAATTGGTTCAGGAAATCCCGGATAATTCTCAATTTCACTGGTATATGTGGCAAGGCCACCAACGAGAGACTTTTCAATTAAAAGAGTTTTAAGTCTCGCACGTCCACAATATATAGCTGCTGTCATTCCAGCAGGTCCACCGCCAATAACTACTACATCATAATATTCTTTTTTCTTTTCCATATAAACCCCCTCCTAAAATTTAGGTGGCTATAAGCCACCTAATTATTTACATAAAATATTTGACTAACAGTTTACTGCCAATCCACGCTCCAATTAGTATAAATACTGTATATACCCAACCATGGAGAGACATGGATGATACGCCACTGAAAAATGCTCCAATATTACATCCAAAAGCTATTCTTGCACCATATCCCATTAAAAGACCTCCAAGTATAGCCGCAACAACTTGTTTATGAGATTTTATCTTTTTAATTTTAAACTGCGAAGCTAAAAGAGTAGCCAAAAAAGCTCCTAAAATAATCCCTATATCCTGAACTGAACCTGTATTTGTGAAAACACTTTGAGTGAGTGCTTTTGCATGAGATGGGTTTTGGAAATAAGTCCAAGTCTCTGGATGTCCTCCTAAAGCTCTAAATATCCACGCACCCCAGTAGGAAAAAGTCGTCGTAATACCCCATGGATGCCCAGAAAATGCGAATAAAGCTATATTTAAAAGTCCTAAAAGGACTGCTCCTGTCCAATAACTCCATGCATCTTTTATTATTTTCTTAAAAAAGGGATGCTCCTGGAAATTCATTTACTTTCACCTCCCTTTACTTAGTTTTTTCAATATAAACCTCCCACTGGCCATCATCAACTTCTTCAATTTCTACATTGTATCCCATGTTTCTTGCCCATTCTGGCACATTTTTCATAGCACAACTATGGTCTATCTCTACAATCAATACATCTCCAACTTTTAATTTCTCCATTTCCTTTTGAGTTTTCAAAAGTGGTACTGGGCAAGCCTCTCCTAAACAATCAAGTCTGTATTCTGCCATACAAATCTCCTCCTTAAAAATTAATTTTTTGCATTAAATCTTTTATACTCATACCATTCTGCAAGTATGAAAAGTAGACCTAACAATATTAGTTGTCCAAAGAATGCAACTCCCCAGCCAAATACATCTGGTAAAAACACTTTAGGTGATTTAGCTATAGAGACTTTGGTCCACCATCCAAAGTCCCTTGCACCCCATAAAGAACCTATGATAAAGAATATTATTGACAACCACTGCATCATAAACCCTTCTCCAACTCTCATCAAAGTTCCTGAAGCACAACCTCCAGCTATGACCATTCCTATCCCAAACATTGTAGCTCCTATTACTGTGTGTATTCCAACAGGTGCAATATTACCAGGAATGGCTTCTCCTCTTAAATAAGCATTGTATTGAATTGCGGCAAATCCTATTGTGGCAATCATAAATGCTACAATCACAGCTCTGGTAAGTGAAGTACTACCCGTTAAAACCGGGTCTCTCAAAGATGCAGTAAAGCAAAATCTAGCTTTTTGAAGAACGAAGCCAAAGGCAATTCCAAAAGCCCAATAGAGCCCTAACTTAGGCGATTGCTTTGATAAAATTATGCCTATAATGACAATTACAACTAAAAGTGCAACTCCATAAGGGAACTGATTTGCCTTTTTCTTTTTACTTTTTTTCACCGCCTCCATTTATATCCCTCCCACTTTGTTATTATTTTAACGTTCCAATTGTATTATACTATAACTTTTTGTCCTTTTATCATTTAAAAATCTTATACAATATAAGTTTTCTTTATATCAAACTTGTAGTATAATTAAATTAAACGTTGTATTAAGTCATGTCTTTAACAATATTCGACAAGTTTTTATCAAAAAAGGGGGAGACATATGAATATCAATAATTTGAGAGCCTTCTATAAAACAGTTTATTATAAAAGCATTTCATCTTCTGCAAAAGAATTGTATCTATCTCAGCCTGCCATAAGTCAGCAAATAAAAGCCCTTGAAAAAGATTTAAAAACTACTCTTTTAAAGAGAAGCAATAGAGGTGTAATTCCAACACCGGCAGGAGAATTAGTTTATCATTATGCAGAACGGATTTTAAATTTATATGACAATATGATACAAGACCTACAATGTTGTGAAAATGACCGTATAAACAGACTAACAATATCTTGCTGTCCTACCATCGGCCAATACGCTTTGCCTTGCGCTCTTCATGAATTTAAAAAGAAAAATAAAAACATTACACTCCACGTAGAGCACAATTTTAGCAATGAAGTAATCCATCACATAAAAGAAGGAGGCACTGATATAGGATTTATTGAAGGCTGTTATTCTGATGAAAATATAAATTGCATTCCTCTAGGAGAATTTAAAATGCATTTTGTCGCTAGTGGCAATTGGGAATTGAAAAATTTGCCAAAAAATAAATTATTCTATTATAATTTCTTTATCATTCATAAAAACTGTGCCTCGCGAAAAATAATCGAAGAGACACTTCTTGAATATGGTATTGACATAAACAAATTAAAAATTGAAATGGAATCACCTTCTATCGAATCAATAAAATCTTCAATTGCTGCAGGGCACGGTCTATCTATTCTGCCTTATATTTCCATAAAAAAAGAGTTGTATACAAAAACCCTCACTATTGTAGAAGTAGATAACATCGAGTTTAATTACACCTATTCACTTATCTATGACAAAAAAATTCATAAAAAAATTAAGTCTGATTTTATTGATTTTTTCAAAAACTCAGGTAAAACTTTCTTCTGTTAAGGGTGATAAAATATGATGCATGAACTTATGACTTTTGGAGAAATATGCCCATTACCTCTTTTAAAGGCTATTGAAAAATACAAAAAGATGGAAAAAGGTGATATGTTAAAAATCGTGGTGGACCATAGCTGTTCTTTAAAAAACATACAGGAATATTTTTTAAAGCTTAATTGTTCAGTGGAAATAGATGAAGTTCTAAATGGAGTATGGGAAATATATATAAAAAAATAAACTCCTTTTCAGGAGTTTATAAAGGGGGCTTTTGTAAAATTTTACCGGCAGCGACCTACTCTCCCGCGAAAGCAGTACCATCGGCGCT